>JAEUQZ010000125.1 GCA_016788965.1 Anaerolineae bacterium
GGAGGCTCAAACGATCGTTCAGCTTTGCCATCGACCAGTACGCTGATCTTCCCAGTCTTGTCCTTTGCCAGAAACGCGACATGTTTTCCGTCCGGGCTAAAACGAGGCCAGGTTGCATCCGCATAGATGCCCAACTTCTTACCATTGAGCATGACTGTCACGCCGTTGCTTTCACCCCGGATGATGACCCATTGCGTACCATCATCACTGAAGATAAGAGACCCTTCACCTGAGAAATCTGTCTTGATGACAGTTCCATCCGCAACCAGAACGATCGTTTCTTTCCCGCCTGAGATGTCCAGTGCCCAGTAGAAAAGCTTGTGCGTACTTGGAGCAAAGCGGATATTCCCGATTTGTTTGAAGGGTCTATCTTGAGGAGTACCGTCCAGAACGACCGTTTGCTTTCCGATTGAGCCGGTCACAAAGGCGTAGTGGGCACTGTAGCCGGAGAAAACCAGTGTCCCATCAACCATTGCGTTTGGCAAGGTTCCAATGACTTCCTGTTCAATTTTGGGCGTATCTGCTTGGGCATAGACTGTGAGTGTGAGGAAGAGGAAAAAAAGTGGGATCAACGAAATGTGCGGTGAAGGTCGTGGCCGGAACATCATTGCGACTCCTTCAATGCTGAAATATTCAAACAACTTCTACAGTTTGACCTTCTACCTCCTCATTTGGGGCAATGTAAGATAATTACTGATAACTATCAGTGATTCGCAGTATTCACAGAAGTGTACTTTGTCATCTGTCAAATCAGATGAAAATCACTTGGCCTGGAGAAGTCTCTAAGATAAGGACGGCTAGTTGACGACAAGTTGGGGCGGAAGCGGTCATCCTGGGCTGCACCGAGATCACGCTGCTGGTGCAGCCGGAACACACCGCCGTCCCCCTCTACGACACCACCCGCCTGCACGCGCTGGCGGCGGTCGAGTGGGCGCTGGGGTTATGACGGGCCGCGATGCAGTGTCAGTTCGCCCGGATCGAAAGTCTCCTGCTCGCGCACCGCGTGATCCCAGCGCGTCACCGCCCACTCGATGATGACGAAGGCGGCCATCACCAGGAAGGCCATCCGGTCGCTGATGCCCCAGCCCGCCAGGACGTTGGCAAGCGTCAGCAGCACCAGCAGCGCCCCCACGATCCCCAGCCCGGCCAGGATCGCTGTCCGGGGATTCGGGTCGGCGATATGCTCGCTGTGTCCTGACGATTGCATGCACAGCAGCCCGCCGACCGCCGCCAGCAGCACCAGCGCCGTGCGCTCGGTCATCAGCAGGGGCAGCGGCAGGTCGATCAATTCGACCACGATCAGCAGCAGCGCCAGCCCGGTCAGAATCAACCGCGCCCTCGGATGCCGCTCCGAAAACGATACATTCTCCATCATGGGTCTCTCTCCCACTGAATCACTTATCCCCGTTTACGCCATATCCGGCGAACGGTCTTCTGCCTTCCCCAATCCCTAACCCCTGATCCCTACTTCATGCTGCAACAGCGCCCGCGCCCAGTTCACCGCGCGGATCGCTTCGCCTTCTTCGAGCGGCCCCTGCATCCCGGCCACGAAGAAGCTCTCCGGCGGGGCGACCAGGTGCGCCCCGGCTTTCTCCAGACGCCGGGCGGTCGTCCGCGCCGCCGAGCCGGTCAGCCAGCGGAAGCTGTGGAAGCGCGTATCGAAGACGGCTGCCGCTTTTCCGGCCAGCCCCGAATACTCGTTCAACTCCAGGAAGGCATCGACTCCCGGCGTCAGATCGTGCCGCTGAGTCGGGCAGCCGATGACCAGCAGATCCGCCGCCTTGACTTCCTCGGACTTCACTTCGGCGCAGGAGCGCAGCGTCACATCGGCCCGTTTTGCCATCACCTCGCCGATCAGCCGCGCCAGCCGCATCGTATTGCCAAACTGCGAGTCGTAAATCACCAGAATGAACATCAGATTCGCACCCTTTCGGACAGCAAGAAAGGCATTTGATTCTATTGTCCCCTGCCCGCGAACCGGTCGCATAGTGAAATTCATCACGTAAACGGGTGTGCTTTAGCCCGTCTCTTAGCAAACAAAAACCCCTCGTTGGTCGAGGGGCTGTGTTGGTTTCAGCCCCCTCTCCAGTGCGTGGAGAGGGGGTTGGGGGTGAGGATGGTTCTACGGCCGCGGCGGCGGTAGGGTCGGGTCGGTCCAGGCCGGGCAGGAGAAATCGATCACGAGCGTCTCGCCGACTTTCAGCCGGGCCGGGTTCGCCACCTGCGGATTGGCATCGATCAGGCATTGCAGCGCCACGCCGAAGTCGCAGGCGATGAAGTCCAGCGCGTCGCCCGCCTGCACCACATACAACCCGCCAGCAGCCTCGCGGCCGGCATTGCGGTCGAACTTGCAGACCAGGTTATCGGCGCTGGTGCTGCCACCGCCGCCGCCTGATCCGGCGCAGTCCGCCGGGATGATGAGCGTCTGGCCGACATAGATCAGATCAGGGTTGCGGATGGCATTGGCCTGCACCAGACAGACCAGGGGCACATCGAACGTCTCGGCGATGTCCGCCAGACGGTCGCCGCGCTCGACCACGTAGGTCTGCGCCACTGGCTGCGCTTCCAGCGTGACGATCTCGCTGTCGGCGGACGCGCCGCCGCCCGCTTGTGTATAGGGCGTGCAGTCTTCGGGGATGAACAAGCGGTCGAGCGTGCCCAGCGTCAGGATCGAGGTCGGCAGATCATTGGCAAGCTGCAAACAGCGCAGGGGTTTATCGAACTGGGTGGCAATCGAGAGGAGCGTATCGCCTTCCTGAATGCGATACGTTTCGCCGGGTTCATCCGGCGTTTGCTGGGCCGAGGCGGGCAGCGCCGCCAGCATCAGGCCCACAGTCAGCAGCACAATCCATGAAAAGCGGCGGTTCCGTCGCATACAGGCTCTCCTGATGGTCTACACATCCGTTGACTCCCACCGAGTGTAGCACACCCCGGAAATGCCCGCCCAACCCGCCGAACCTACAATCGCTTCCACAAATAGAGTGTCGCCACGATTCCCAGGATGATGATGACCACCGTCTGAATCAGGTTCAGGGTGGTCAGCAGACTGCCGGGATTGATCGCCAGCACCACCAGGATGCCGATGATGACGACCAGCCCCAATGTGCGGTTGTCCAGCTTCACGACGCCCCTCCTGATTCGGAGTCGTCCGGGTCAGGCGGGAGTAACTTCAACAGCCAGAACACCAGGATCGGCAGCACCGAGATCATCAGCAGCGGGGCCTGCGGATAGGTCGAAATGATCGTCTGTGCCCCTTCGACCAGCTTCTCCAGGATCGCCACGATCAGCGCCAGCACATTCGCCAACTGCTGCAAGATCATGTTCAGCGCCGCCGGATTGCCCACCGCGCTCAGCATCAGGCTGATCGCCAGCGCCAGCACGGGCAGCGCGATCAGGATCGCCAGCGAGAGGGCCATCGCCAGTGCCAGGCTGGTCGTCTGCTCGACCTGCTCCGGCCGCAGCGTCGCCGCCAGCCGCGCCATGATCCCCAACGCCAACCGCGCCGGCGCCCGTTCGTAGGGCGCGTTCCGCAGCATCTCGTCCACGCGCTTGAGGCGGTTGAACTGGGCAGCCGCATCCGGGTCCCAATCCAACTGACGATGCAGCATCTCCAGCGCCTCGTGCGTCATTTGTTCGTCGAGCGCCTCTTGCATCAAGCGCTGCTGCCGTTCGTCAGGCATTACAATCCCTCCATCACCGGATCACCGAGCCGGGCCGCCGCTGCGTCCGATCCGAGCTTATCGGCCAACGCCTGGCGGGCACGGAACAGGCGGCTTTTGACCGCGCTCTCGGTCGTCTCCAGCATGTCCGCGATCTCCGCATACGAATACTCATACCAGTAGCGCAGCACCACCACCGCGCGATAATCCGGGCTGAGTTCGCCCAGCATCTTCTGGATGGCCTGGCTGCGTTCACGATCCAGTGTGGCCGGTTCCGGTTCAGGATCGTTGCTGTGCAGCGCCAATCGGTCTGCCACCGGCTCGTCATCCAGCGACATCCATTGCAACCGCCGCCGTCGGAGGCGGTCGATGCAGTAATTCGACGCGATGCTCAATACCCACGTCTTGAAGGAGCGCTCGCGGTCATAGCGGCTCAAATTCAAATACGCGCGTAAAAAAGCTTCTTGGGCGGCATCTTCGGCCTCCCCGCGTTCCCCCAGGATGCGGTAGCACAGGTTATACACAGAATCCTGATACGCATAGACGATGCTGGCATAGGCATCCTGATCGCCCTGCATCGCCGCGTCCACCCATTCCAATATTGTGGTTGGATCCGACATACTTGCCTTCCCAACACCGCGCGTGCCGGCCATTGGTCAGCACGGCTTCTAAGCGAATTATACGCAGGTTCTCGCGCAAAGGTTTCTGGATCGTTCTGGCTGCGCTTCTAATGCAATGGGGTTGTGCCCGCCCTTGCGGTCGAAGTTGTCTTGATTGTCGCCCATCTGGTGGAATTACACATCCATCGAAAGGCCTAATTCCCACCTATCCACTCGGCGGGACGGGGTGCGAACAACGCTTGCCAGAGGGTGGGAGCATGACTGAAGTTTCACCACGCGAAGTATCCAGCGATTAGCTCTCCACCGGGGGCAGGAGCATCTTGTTGCCTTCGATATCTAAGACGGCGGCGCTAATCCAACCCTCCACCGTGTTGATGTCTGCGTACAACCAGTCGGCCAATGTGTTGCGGCCCAACAAGATAATTTCTGTTCCAGGCCCAAGGACACGCCGTACAGAAAACTCCGAACCCGGACCACTTCGCAAATTGACATTTGCTGTGCCGATCACCGTTGCCATAAGGATGTTGGGCGGAGTGCTGTTCACAGCCACTTGACTTACGTCTCCCTCAATTCTGAGCGCGCGGGTCAGCAGCCAACCAACCTCTCCGGATCCCGCCACGCGCGCCTCGACCTGAAGGTTCTCACTGTCACGACTGAGCAAAACAACGGTCGAAAAGTAGCGCAGCGAGGACAGGATGACACCACCACTGCGGGACACAACACGCAGTGTCGCCTCACCATTTGTTCGCGCAACGAGGCTAACCGCTGCCCCGGCTGCCGTGACGGTGGGCGTGGGGGTATCACTCTGCGTCGCCGTAGGAGTATTCGTCGGCGTAGGTGTCGGAATATTCGTCGGCGTAGACGTAGAGGCATTCGTCGGCGTCGCCGTAGGAGTATTCGTCGGCGTAGGTGTCGGTGTATGCGTCGGCGTAGGTGTCGGTGTATGCGTAGACGAGGACGTATTGATAGCAGTCGTATTATCAGGTGGAGGGGTTGCTGTCGGTTCAACCGTTGACGCCGCCACAGACTGGTTGGTTCCGGTCGCCGTCGGTGAAACGTCTGCCTGCGGCCCAATCTGAGATACTGCAAAGAACAGCACTACCACAGCGATCACACCCAGGGCAGCCGCAAACACCAGCGTTCCAGTGCGGCGTGGCAGGGTTTGCACGGGAATCATTGGCTGATCGCTGACCAGGAGCGCAGGGATGGTGTCGTTCAGGGGTGGCGGGTTGGCGATCTCCTCGTCGAGATCGTCGTCCGTTTGGGCGGGTTGCTCCGGGATGACCGGCTGTTCCTGCGTCACCGTATTACCGCGCTGCCGTTGGGTGTAAGTCTCCAGCCGCGCGTAAAAGTCCTCGCCGGGCAGCACCCCGCCGCGAACATCTTCGTACTGCGTGCGAACGAACAACTCCCAATTGGGTGTGTCCATATCGCCCGCCAGCCACAACGGGAAGACAGGTTTCTCGTACTTCTCGGCCAGCGTGATTTCGCGCTGAACCCAGCGCGAGCCGTCCGACTCCGGCGTCATGATGACCACGAACGCGCTGCACGACCGCAGTGCCAGTACGATGGACTTCCACCAGTCCTCGCCCGTCGCCAGGCGGCGCTTGTCGATCCACACCTCGAAACCTTCCGCGCGGAGTTTATCCGCCAGACGGTGGGCGTAGTCAGCATTTTTCTTGCTGTAACTGACGAAGATATAGGACATGGCTGCCCGCTGCGTTGTGCGTATCGATGCCAAATAGAGTATAAACGGTCATCAGAGGGGCTGCAAAAGCAGACCGTTCCCAGCGGGACGCTTATGCTCCCGCGCGGCGGACTTTTGCTGGTACAATGGTTACAGCAAAATCACCGACGAAGCGGTACAGTAGACTGGAAGACCTGTCCAGGGGTGCTTCAGACCCCACCGGGACGGCCTTCTCGCCGTCCGGTGAGACACTCTATTCTACCCCATAGGCTCGGTTCGGGTTCATCGAAGGCCACTGAGGAGCGATTAGCATGGCAGAAGCATTGGGCATGATTGAAACCAAATCATTCGCGGCGCTGGTCGAAGCCGCTGACGCGATGGTCAAGGCGGCCCGCGTCGAACTGGTCAGCTACGAGAAGACCGGCGGCGGGTTCGTGACGGCCGTCGTGCGCGGCGATGTCGCGGCGGTCAAAGCGGCCGTCGAAGCCGGCGTCCGCAGCGCCGAGAAGGTCGGCGAGATCGTGGCCGTCCATGTCATTCCGCGCCCGCATGTCAACGTCGATGCCGTCATGCCCCTCGGCCGCGCCGATGAGGGCAAGGCCGGGATGAAGGCCAATTCGTAGCAGCGCCCGCCGAGGCGATCTCGACCCCAGGTCATGGTCAGGGCGCGGCTTGCTGCGCCCCGTCATCGCCAACAGGATATGCTGCTCATATCAGCCGCCCGCCTCGATCCTGCGCCGGGAGTGATGGATACCCTATGATCCTCGCACGAGTCATCGGCACGGTCGTCGCCAGTGCCAAGAGCGCCAAAACCGACGGGCTGAAGATGCTCATCTTGCAGCCGCTCGATCTGGAAGGCCAGCCCAAAGGCCAGTACCTCGTCGCCTTCGATGCCGTCGGCGCGGGGGAGGGCGAAGTCGTCCTGTATGTCACCGGCAGCAGCGCCCGCCAGACTCCCTCTACCGAGGGCCGTCCAGCCGACGCGACCATCTTCGCCATCGTCGATACCTGGGATGTCGGCGGCCAGGTCAAATACGACAAAGCTGCCGCGGGCTGATCGGAGACTGTCATGCCCCAAGCCTATATCGCTGGGCCGCTCTTCAACGAAGGCGAACGCTGGTTCGACGAGCAGATTGAACGCATCGCCGCCGAAGCCGGACTGACCACCTTCCTGCCGCACCGCGATGGCAAAGAGGGCAAGATGAAGAACGCCGCCAACATCCCGCGCATCTTCGTCGAGGATGTGGCCGCCATCGATGCCGCCGATATTGTCATTGCCAACCTGAACGGCATCACCACCGACGACGGCACGGCCTGGGAACTGGGCTATGCCTATGCCAGAGGCAAGCACCTGGTCGGCATCTACACCGACTGGCGCTTGCATTTCCAGCATCAGACCGTCAACCTGATGATCGAGTGTTCGCTGGCGCACCTGTCGCGCTCCCTCGACGACCTGCGCGACTACCTCCACGCCTGGGCCGCCCAGCACGGGAAATAACACGCCGTCGATACTGGAAATTGGTCTTAGGACTGCTCCCAGATAAGGGTCTCGCCGTCGGTGTCATCGATCTGAATGCGCCAGGGAGTCAGCTTTAGCAGACCCAGATCGGGATGACTGACTCGCTCGTAAAACAGCGCCGGGTCGTATCCCACTGGTGAGCGCACGAACGCATCCCAGACACGCTGCTTTTCGGCAAAATCCTCCACCCACTCAGCGCGGCACTCGGCGTAGGCCGGTTTCGTACTGTCGCCGATGTAGGCTAACGAGACGAACGGATGCTGCACGATATGCCCGGCCTTTGGCGTGCTGCGATCCGTCAACACCCAACATTTGGGTCCTTCCCATAGAGGATGGACTACCCGCGATCGCGGACGCCCCCTTGAATCGATGGTGGCGAGGTTACAGCAAAGATCACGGGCAACACGGCTGTGGAAGTCAGCCTCAATTTCAGCAAAGGATTCAACGCGCATTCGCAGGTTGGTTTCCGTTACTTTTCAATCCCGGATTCTCACCATGAGTATAGCGAATACGTGATGGGGAAACCAAATGGAATGCGCCTGATCGATGATCCTCACCCCCAGGAAGGGATAGGGGGTGAAGATCATGAAAAAACGACCCCCAAAAAGGGGGTCGGGGATGAAGATCCGGGATGATCCTCCGCGTCGTCACGCCCAGCCGAGCAGCCGGGCGACTGTCGCCGTCACGAACGTGACCGCGAAGGCCAGCGTCAGCGGCAGCAGAGTCGCTACTGCCGTCCACTTCAGGTTCTTGGTCTCGTTCCAGATGGTCATGATGGTTGTGCTGCACGGGTTATGCAGCAGGCTGAACAGCATCAGATTGACCGCCGTCAGCATTGTCCAGCCGCCGACCTGCGTCAGCACGGAATAGACCTGGGCGTCATCCAGTTCCAGCATCACGCCGCTCTGCGCCCCGGCGATGTTCCGCCCCAGCGTCAGCGTGTACATCAGGATCGTCGGGATAATGATCTCGTTGGCCGGGATCGCCACGATGTAGGCCAGCAGGATGATCCCGTTCAGCCCGAACAGCAGGCCAACCGGGTTGAGCGCGTTGACGATGTGCCCGGCGATGCTGGTATCCCCGATCAGGATGTTGCCCGACAGCCAGATGATCGCCCCGGCGGGCGCGGCCATCATGATGGCCCGCCACAGCACGATCACCGTGCGGTCGATCATCGAGGTGTACAGCGTCTTGAGGATCTGCGGCGGGCGGTAGGGCGGCAGTTCCAGGCTGTAGGTCGAGCTTTCGCCCTTCAGCCATGTGCTGGACAAAAAGCGCGAAACCAGCAGCGTGACGACGATGCCCAGCACTGCCACGGTCATGACGCTGGCTGCCGCCGCGAAGCTCGCCAGGGCGGGCGGGGCGGCCGCGCCGATGAAGATCGTGCCCATCAGGATGAGGGTCGGCCAGCGCCCGTTGCAAATGCTGAAGTTGTTGGTGATGATGGCGATCAGCCGTTCGCGCGGGCTGTCGATGATGCGGGTGGCGACCACGCCGGCCGCGTTGCAGCCGTAGCCCATCATCATCGAAAGCGACTGCTTACCGTGCGCCCCCGACCAACTGAACAACCGGTCGAGGTTGAAGGCCACGCGCGGCAGATAACCGAAGTCCTCCAGCAGCGTGAACAGCGGGAAGAAGATCGCCATCGGCGGCAGCATCACCGCGATGACCCAGGCCGTCGCCAGATAGATGCCGTCGATCAGCAAACCGCTCAACCACGGGGACATGTTGATGGCCGCGGCCGCCTGATGCAGCCAGCCGGACACATGCGTCAGCAGCAGTTCACCGAGCAGCCCGGAGGGGACATTGGCCCCGGCAATCGTGATCCAGAACACCGCCATCAGCATCAGGCCCATGACGATGAAGCCGTAGACCGGGTGCGTCAAGGCCTGGTCGAGCATCTGGTCGAAGCGCAGACGGGCACGCTGCTCGTCACGGGTGACGCTCTCGTCGGCCAGCCGCGCGGCTTCGGCATAGACGCCTTCGACCAGATGGTCGTGATAGGTGCTGCCGACCTGCGCCCGCATCTCGGCGGCGCGGTCGAGCAGACTGTTCTGCGACCGGCTCATGAAACCGCCTCCACCGGGACCCAATCCCCGACCGGCGCGACGGTCATGCCCCGCGCCAGATCGCCGAGCGTGCGGTTCTGCGCCGCCTCGGTGATCGTCGGGTCGCCGTCCAGGAGGCGCAGCGCCACCCAGCGGGCATTCGGCAGGCCGGGGAATTCGGCTTCGACGCTGGCCGTCAGGTCAGCGACGGCCGACTCGATCTGCGGAGGCAGCTTGCTGAGGCGGTGCGGCTGCGTACCGATTTCACCCCTCGACACCTGGGCGACGGTCGCCAGCAGTTCTTCCAGACCCTTGCGCTGCCGCGCCGCCATCGGCACGACCGGCACACCCAGCCTGCGCGACAGATGCCGCACATCGATCCGCAGGCCGTGGCGTTCGGCTTCGTCCATCAGGTTGAGCGCGATCACCACGCGGTCGGTGATTTCCAGGATTTGCAGCGCCAGGTTGAGGTTGCGTTCTAAGCGGGTCGCATCCACCACCACCACCGTCACCGATGGCTGGCCGAACAAGATGAAATCCCGCGCAATTTCTTCGTCGGTGCTGGTCGAAAGCAGCGAATATGTGCCCGGCAGATCGACCACTTTGAAGGTCTCCCCGCCGAAGACAAAACCGCCTTCCGCCCGCGCCACCGTCTTGCCCGTCCAGTTGCCGACGTGCTGGCGCAGCCCGGTCATGGCGTTGAAGATGGTGCTTTTGCCGGTATTCGGGTTGCCCGCCAGCGCGACGACATACTGCGCGCCCTCGGTATTGATCCCCAGCTTTTTCAATTGAGCCTGGTTGTAAACCGGGCAGGTCTGGCAGGCAGCGCCTGCGGGGAGTGTCTGGACGGTCATGATGCGTTGTTCTCCTGTACCGCTGTTGATTCCACCAGCGCGACCTGAATTTGCCGCGCCTGCACGCGCCGCAGCGCGATCACCGCCCCACGCACCAGATACGCCGTCGGGTCGCCCAATGGATTCTTCAGGGCGATCTCGATCTGCGTGCCGGGTACAAAGCCCAGGTCCATCAAGCGTCGCCGCTGGACACCGCTGTGTTCCAGCCCGACGATGACCGCCTGCTGTCCGGCCTTGATCTGGTCGAGTGGGATGGGTTGTTGGATGAGGTTAGCCATTTCAAATATCCGATTAAGGTTAGTCTAAATCAGAGATTACATCGTATATCCTCTTTTGTCAAGGAATGGCTATATTAATCGGAAGGAATTCATCCAAAAGGCGGAACCATCACAGGCGACCATCGGGTCGGCGTCCGGCCTTCAACGCCGCCACCTGCTCCGGGGTGAACGGCGGATCGAACAGATCAGCCTGCGCCTGCGTGCTGCGGAACAGATCAGCGATGTAGTGCAGTCGGTCGTCCAGCCGCGACCAATCGACCGCGCCGGTATCCCGCGTGCTGTCCGGCGTCGGATCGATCCGCGCCAGCAGCGCCCACAGTTCCGGCAGATCGATCTGCCGCAGCGCCTCCGGGAACTCCCCAGGCACATCCTCGCCCAGCCGCAGCCGCCCCCCGCCCGGCAGTTCGATGCACATCATGTACTCGGTGATGAGCAGGCGTGCCCGCCGCCGCGCCTCCTGGAGCAGACTGTCCAGCGCCACGTCGAGCGGCCGCGGTCGATCCAGCAGCCGCAGCAGAAACAAGCGCATTCGCGCCAGCCAGCCCCGGTAGGGGAACAGCGCCTTGATGAGCCGCGCCCGGAACGCCCGCGGATCAATGAAACCGGCATTCATCGCCTCGGCGATCTCCGGCTGCAAGCGGGTTTGCTCGTGAAAGCCGATCTCGATGTTGGCGAACAGCAGCAGTTCCGCGCGGGTTTTCGGATCGCTCTCGAAGAAAGCCCGGTAGATGGCCTGGAATGCTTCCCGCAGATGCGCCTGGCCCTCCGGCGGATCGCCCGGACGCAGCCCGTCGTTGAACGCCGCCAGCCTATCCGCGTCGTAAGCCGCGTCAGCCCCGCAGACCTCCAGAAACCGCGCGAACTCCCGCCCGATCTCCGCGTAGACCTTGCGGTTGCCGCGCCCGACCGCATCGCTGGCCCGGTTCAGCGCCGCCAGCGGATTCAGCACGTCGGCCAGCGTCTCCTGAATTTCCGCCGCGCTCTGCGTCGAGCCGAGGCCCTGCGCCGCCGCCACCGTATCCTCGACCGTCTGCGCCGCCGGAGCCGCCAGCACCACCGCCTCCAGCATCCGCTGGAAGTCCTCCTTGCGGATCGTCTGCCCGGCCTGTTTGGACGCCCAGGTCGCGTAGACGCACCAGTTGGCCTGCCTTCCCGTCCGCGCCGCGAGTGCCCGCGCCAACTCATGATAGCTCTGCGTGATGTGCAGGTTGCGGATCACC
>JAEUQZ010000126.1 GCA_016788965.1 Anaerolineae bacterium
AACGAATCAGATTCAGCGGGGGCAAAGCTCTGAGAAAACAGCGAACAGGCCGAGGGGCGGTGATGAGGCGGTCAAACAGGTGGAAGAAAAATTACCGGAGGAGGAACCGTTCCGGCGCGAGGAAGAGTCCGAACCGGCCACCAACGGAGCCAGCGCCGGGCGTAAGTCCACACTCCAGCCCGCGACAGGCGCATAATCTGTCTGGGACTGGTACAATTCACGGCCGCCGACTCGACCAGTCGGCGGCTGTTTTGTTTGGAGGGGGTGGGGATCGTGCAGCGCCGGATCGTGGAGTGTGTGCCCAATTTTTCGGAGGGTCGCCGTCAGGAGGTGATCGACGCGATTGTCGAGTCGATCCGGGATGTGGGCGGCGTCCTGCTGCTGGATGTCTCCAGCGATGCGGATCACAACCGCTCAGTAGTCACGTTCGCAGGAGAGCCAGAGGCGGTGCTGGAAGGTGCGTTCGCCGCGATTCGGACAGCCGCTGAAAAGATCAACCTGGACGAACATCAGGGGCAGCATCCGCGCATCGGCGCGGCGGACGTGGTTCCATTTGTACCTTTGCAAGGAATGACGCTGGATGATTGCGCGGTCATGGCACGGCGGCTTGGTCAGCGAGTTGGAGATGAACTGGGCATCCCCGTGTATCTATACGCCCACACGGCGACGCGGCCAGATCGTCAAGACCTTCAGGCGATTCGGCGGGGTGGGTATGAAACCCTCAAGGAAGCGGTACTGACCGATCCCAACAAGCAACCGGACTTTGGGCCAGCCCGATTGGGGACGGCTGGAGCGACGGTCATCGGGGCGCGTGTGCCGCTGGTGGCGTTCAATGTGTTTCTGACGACCGACGATGTGCAAATCGCGCGGCGTATCGCTGCCGCAGTCCGGCATTCATCGGGTGGCTATCATTACCTGAAGTCGCTGGGATTTCTGGTGAAGGGACGCGCCCAGGTATCGATGAACTTCACCGATCCGACGCGGACGCCCATTGCGCGGGTGGTTGAGACGATCCGGCGAGAGGCCGCCCGTTACGGGGTGAGCATTCACCACACGGAGTTGGTCGGCCTGATCCCGCAAGGGGCGGTGCTGGATGCTGCCGGGTGGTATCTGCAACTGGATGCGCTGCGTCCGGGGCAGGTCCTCGAAACGGCGCTGCGGTCGGCGCTGGATGCCCATCCAGAATGGGAATGACGGATTTTAAGTGACTTTCGCGTGTGCTTGAGGAGTAATGTTTGTGACGACCCCCGCCAAACCGGATCAGCCCGAATACACGGCCTGGACTTTGCTGACTCGTTCGCCGATTCGTTTTCACCTGCTGCTGTTCCTGATCGCCAGAACGGTGATGAACAGCGGTTTTCGGATGGTGTATCCGCTGCTGCCGGTGTTCGCTCGCGGCGTGGGCGTCGATCCGTCACAGGTGCAGTTGGCGATCTCGGCACGTTCGGCTGTCGGACTGCTCAGCCCACTGATCGGCCCGGCTGCCGACCAATGGGGGCGCAAGCGGGCGATGCTGGCCGGGGTTGGCTTGTTTGTGGCGACGATGGCGATGGTGTTCATCTGGCCGACCTATCCGGCGTTGTTCATCGCGCTGGTGATGACGCTCGTCTCCAAGATGCTGTTCGACCCGGCCACCTATGCCTATTTGGGCGACAAGGTGGATTACCGCCAACGTGGGCTGGTGGTGGGAATCTCGGAGTTTGGCTGGTCAGGGGCCTTCCTGATCGGCATTCCCATTCTGGGGTGGCTGATCGAACGGGGTGGATGGACGACGCCGTTCCTGGCACTGGCACTGGTCGGCGTGGGCATTGGTATCCTGGTCTGGCGGACGCTGCCGCCCGATCATCCCTCGGAGCGCAGCCAGACCAGCCTGCTGAGTGGCGCGCGACAAGTTCTGACCGACCCGGTTACACTGGCAGGTATCGGTATTGGCTTCTGCATCAGCGGCAGCAATGAAGTCGTCAACATCATTTTCGGCGTGTGGATGGACGACGTATTTGCCGTACAGTTGGCGACGCTGGCGATTGCCTCGGTCATCATTGGCGCGGCGGAACTGGGCGGCGAAGGGCTGATCGCCGGATTCGCGGATCGGGTCGGCAAGCGGCGGATCGTAGGGATCGGCCTCGTTCTTTATGCGGTGAGCAGTTTTCTCCTGCCGGTTCTGGGTACGAGCCTGGAAGGGGCGCTGGTGGGGTTCTTCCTATTCTATCTGGGCTTTGAGTTCTCGCTGGTGGCGACGCTGCCGCTGCTCACCGAGTTAGCTCCCAACGCACGCGCCACACTGATGTCGATAAATGCGACCGGGCATCTGCTGGGACGGTTGATCGGGTCACTGGTCGGCCCAGCGCTGATTGTCTCCGGGCTGGGGGCGAATGCGGCGCTGGCGGGGATTCTCAACCTGATTGGGCTGGCACTTCTGATGTTCTTTGTGCATGAGAAGACGGTTGACTCCCGTTAGGATACCTCACTGGATGACTGGGCGCGGAAGGGGACTTTGCGCGAAGGCCGGAGGGCTAACAGCACACCCACGCCAATGAAGAGGCCGCCGATCCAAAGGGATGGAGTGATGGGCTGGCCGATGAATACGCCGAGGACGGCTCCGACGAGCGGCTGCGCGAAGAAACACAGCGAAGCAGTCGAAGCGTCTACCAGGGCAAAGGCGCGGTTCCAGAGCCACATGGCTCCCGCTGTCGAAACGACTCCCAGGTAGAGGATGCCCAGCACCACCAGCGCATCGATGCTGCCGACGGGACGCCCGAAACTTTCCAGGGCAGCGGCGGGGATGGTCAGCAGGAGGCCACCGAGGAAGCCGACCAGGGTCACGATGAGGGTATCGACCTGGGCGCTGACTTTCCGCACCATTATTGAATAGAGTCCCCAGGTGATGGCTGCGGCGGCCAGCGCGACATTTCCCCGAAAGGCTGCCGAACTGAAGTCCGCCTGAGTGGGATCAACAATGACCAGCACGCCGATGGATGCCAGCAAGACGGCAGCGATCCGCTGGAGGGTGAGGCGTTCTTTCAGGAACAGGGCGGCGAAGACCAGGATGAAGGCCGGCGCCGCGCTGGTGACAAGCGCCCCGTTGACCGCTGTTGATTCGTCAGTGCCAACGAATTGCGCTCCCACGCTGATTCCGAATCCCAGAAAACCAACAGCCAGCAGTTGAATGATTTCCCCACGAGCAGGGCGCCGCAGTTGGGATCGGCGGGTATAGACCAACAGGGCTAGGACGAGCGCTCCAAGCAGCAGCCGGATCGTCAGCAGCAGGAACGGCGGCACGATGGGCAATACCAGATCGGAGACGATATACATGCCGCCCCAAATGGCGGCTGCCAGCAGGCCGTAAAGGATTCCGCGCTGGGCTGCGGTCATCTCGATTCGACTTTCGCACGCGAAGTTGTGTGTTTTACTTGTCGGTTTTTGTAGTGCATGGTATTCTCGTCCGATCTTGCAGTCTGTACCTTTTGTCCAGAATACACGTGCATAAGTTTAGTCGAAGTGCCGGGTGGAATGGCAGGGGCCGCTGCATAGAATAGTGGGTCGTAGTCGTTCGTACAAATGACGGAGATGGCTTATGAAGTCGAAACGCTATGTTGTCCTCGTTCTTTTGACCGTTCTTGCGCTGACTTTGAGCATGGGGCTGGCAAAGGCCCAGGATGCCAAGGTCATCAAGATCGCGTCGCAGACCCCGCTGTCGGGGCCGCAGTCCGCGCTGGGTTCCAGCATGAGCAATGCCGTCGCGCTGGCGGTGGAACAGCTCTCTGGGCCGCTGACGGAAATGGGTTATACGGTCGAGTATGTCCCATTTGACGATCAGGCGACCCCGGATGTGGGTGTTGCCAATGCCCAGAACTTCGTCCAGGACCCCGCGATTCTGGCGGTCATCGGCCACCTGAACAGCGGTGTGGCGATCCCCTCGTCGGAAGTTTACAACCAGAACAACCTGGTCATGGTCTCGCCCGCGAACACCAACCCGCGCGTAACCGACCGTGGTCTGGCGGTTGTCAACCGTATCTGCGGTCGTGATGACCTGCAGGGGCCGACGGGCGCCCGCTTCCTGGCTGAGCTGGGCACGGTGAGTTCGGTGTACGTGCTGCACGACACCACCGCCTACGGCGAAGGTCTGGCGACCTTCTTCCGCGCCGAAGCTGAAGCGCTGGGACTGACTGTCCTGGGCTTCGAAGGGACGACTGAAGCCTCGAATTTTGATGGCATCATCACCCCGATCCTGGCGCTGAACCCGGATGCGATCTACTTCGGTGGTATCTACTCGCAGAGTGGTATCTTCATTTCGCAGGCTCGCGCCGCGCAGTATGCTGGTATCTTCATGGGCGGCGATGGCTTCGACTCGTCGGAATTCGCGCAGCTCGCTGGTGAAGCCGGCGTGGGAACCTACTACACGTCAGTTGCTGCTCCTGCCTCGAACTTCCCGGATGCGGCCAAGTTCGTTGAAGACTACAAGGCCAAGTTCGGTGAGGATCCGCAGCCGTTCGCCGCGCAGTCGTATGACTCGACCGCGCTGGTGCTGAAGGCCATCGAGAAGGCCGCGATGTATGCTGGTGATGTCCCCTCGCGCTCGCTGGTGGCGTCGGTGGTTCGTGATACGACCGACTTCAAGGGTATCACTGCCAACGTGACCTTCGATGCGATTGGTGACAACGTGAGCGGCCAGTACTTCATCCTCCAGGTGGGTGCGGGCGATCCCGCTCAGTGGGGCGCTAACCCCATCGTCCAGACGATCAACCTGCCGTCACCCTTCAGCGCCTTCGAAGCGAACATGATGGGCATGTAGGCTGGGGTTTGGATTTGTTCATGGGCGGCGGCACTCGCTAGTGCTGCCGCCTTTTTTGGGTCACATGTTCGGAGCGTCCCGTATGATTTCTCCCCGTTCCCTCACAGACTGGCTCTACCGCTTCGTCGCTTTTCCCATCGGTCAGATGCTCGTGTTCATTGTCGGTTCAATCATTGTCCTGGCCGCGCTGGCATATGGATTGGCAGTTCTATTTCCAGAGCCGCGCACCGGGATCATTCTGTCCGACCAGATTGGTCGGCAGCTACCCAATATGATCGTCGCGGGTATCACGACGGGCTTCGTCTACGCGATGATCGCGCTGGGATATACCCTGGTTTATGGCGTACTGAAGTTTATCAATTTCGCTCACAGCGAAATCTTTATGTTTGGTTCGGTGATTGGTTATGAAGTGATGGTTCGGATCAGCGAAGCCGGATATATCGGCTCGTGGAGTCCGTTCCTATTGGTGGCGTTAATTGTGATCCTCTCGATGATGGGAGCCGGACTGCTGGCCGTGTTGATCGAACGCATCGCCTATCGTCCTTTGCGCGGCGCTCCGCGTCTGGTTCCTCTGATTTCGGCGATTGGCGTTTCGCTGCTGCTCACCGATCTGGTGCGCGCTTTCCAGGCGATCACCCGCAACGAATTCAACCTGACGTATCCGAAAAATGAAGTTGCGGCATTGGGTGGCAATGTGCAGCTTTTTATCAGCGATTTTCCGACCAATATTCGCGTCACGTCGATTATCGTCATCATCGGCGCGGTGCTGATGCTGGTCGCACTGAATTACTTCGTGAATGGCACGAAACTAGGACGCGGCATCCGCGCGGTTTCGCAAGACATGTCTACCGCGGCGTTGATGGGCATCAATGTCAACCTGATGATCTCGCTGACGTTCTTTGTCGGCGGGGCATTCGGCGGCGCGGCCGGTTCGCTGTTCGGCCTGAACGTCGGCACGGTCACGCCGTTCGTTGGTTTCATCCCTGGCATCAAAGCGTTCACGGCGGCGGTGCTGGGCGGGATCGGCAACGTGACAGGGGCGCTGTTGGGCGGCCTGGCGCTCGGCCTGATCGAGTCCTTCCTGAATGGCATCCTCGTATATTTCCCGGCGCTCGGTCAGCGCTACACCGATATATTCGCGTTCTCGGTGCTGATCCTGATCCTGATTTTCCGTCCGAGCGGCCTGTTGGGCGAGCGCGTGGACGAGAAGGTGTAGGTCAATATGACAGCCAAAACCAATTCACCTCGGCAGTCCTCGCCGCTGCTCGGCGCCCTTGACAATGTGCGTGAAGCCCTGCGAAATCCGATCATCGCCGGGTTGGTGCTGATTGTCTACGTCGTGATCGTGTTCCTGATCCTACGTGGTCTAAGCCGACAGGACTCGCTTTTCCCGTTGAAGAGCATGCTGGCGTTTCCGCCGCTCATTCTGTCGCCTTTTCTTATTCTGGCGGCCAATCTGCGGATGGGCTTCAAGTTTATCTTAATCGCCGCCGTGATGTTCATCACCGTGCCATTGATCGGGATGTATGACCCATCGTACTTTGAGCTGGTCATCCAGATCTGCACCTTCGCAGGGTTGGCGCTGGGGCTGAACATCGTTGTCGGGTTCGCGGGTTTGCTCGACCTGGGGTATGTGGCCTTCTTCGCAGTGGGCGCGTATCTCTGGGCGATGTTCACCTCGAACGTGGATACCTGGTTCAAGATCAACGATCTGCTGGTTCCGGCCAGTTCGTTCTACCTGTTCCTGATTATCGGCGTGGTCGTGGCGGCCTGCGGCGGCATTCTGCTGGGACTTCCGGTGCTGCGGCTGCGGGGTGATTATCTGGCGATTGTGACACTGGGCTTTGGCGAAGTGATCCGTATTCTGGCGGTGAACTTCAATTCACCGACCAACTTCACCAACGGGTCACAGGGGTTGGACGGCGTGGCACGGCCCCCCGCTCCTAACTTTTTCACGGATATCATCGTCTCGGTTGAGCGATTGCTGGGCATTCCGATCAACAACGCGCAGCAGCTTTCCCAGCAGATGTTGTTCTATTTCATCGCCATTGCCATCATCGGAGTCATCATCCTGATCGCGCGGCGGTTGGATGACTCGCCGATTGGACGGGCCTGGACAGCGATCCGCGAGGACGAAGTCGCGGCGATTGCGATGGGCGTACCCCTGGTTCGTATGAAGCTGATGGCCTTCGCCATGGGGGCATCGTTTGCCGGGGCAATTGGCGTTCTGTACGCTTCCAAGCAGTCATTCGTTAGCCCAGAGAGCTTCAGCCTGAACCAATCCATCGGCATTCTGGCGATGGTCATCGTGGGTGGCATCGGCGGCATTCGAGGCGCACTGTTTGGAGCCTTCGTCGTCACGCTGATGAACCTGCAATTCCTGAAGAATTTCTCGCTTCAGATCACCAACTTCAAAAACGCCGATGCCGTTCTGCCGGGATGGGCACTGGGTCTTGGCATCACGTTCATTGTCGCCGTGGTTTTGTGGTTCCTCATCAAACGCTGGCTGCCCTCTCTTACCCGCATAGCCCAGCGCGTGGGGAGCCAGCTACCGTCACCGACGCTGCGCTGGGCGATCTTCATCCCGCTGGTGGTCATTGTCGCGCTGCTGGCGCTCCAGGTTCCAGACTTTCGCTTTGATGATTGGCCGACACAGCTTGAACCGGCCAAGTACGAGCGCCTGCTGTTCGGACTGCTGCTCATTCTGATGATGATCTTCCGACCGGCGGGTCTGCTGCCGGAACCGCGTCGAAGGATGGAACTGGCCGAGCAGAAGCGGGCGCAGGCGGAACCCTCCACAGCCGGGGCAAAGGACTAAGCAGCATGGCACTCCTGGAAGTCAACAACGTCACCAAACGGTTCGGTGGGCTGACCGCCGTCAATGATGTCAGTCTGTCGATTGAAGAGTTGAGCATCAGCGCGATCATCGGCCCCAACGGCGCAGGCAAGACGACCTTCTTCAATCTGCTGACTGGAATCTATCGACCAGATACCGGAACGATCAGTTTCGGCGGACGGTCGCTGATCGGACTGCGTCCCGATCAGGTCAATGGGGCAGGGATGTCGCGGACGTTTCAGAACATCCGGCTGTTTCCGGGTATGACCGTGCTGGAGAACGTCATGGTCGGGATGCATTCGCGCCTGACCGTTTCGCTGGCGCGGACGCTGACGCGGCTGGGCGGCTTCACCCAGCAGGAACGGCGGGTTCGTGAAAAAGCCAGTGATTTGCTGCGGTTCGTCGGTCTGGGCGGCAAAGGCGATGAAGTCAGCCGCAACCTGCCGTATGGCGATCAACGGCGCATCGAGCTGGCGCGGGCGCTGGCGAGCGATCCTAAGCTGATCCTGCTGGATGAACCGACAGCGGGGATGAATCCGAATGAGACGGTCGAGGCGATGACCTTGTTCCGCCGGGTGCGCGACGAACTGAGTGTCACGGTGGTCCTGATTGAACATGATATGCGCGTGGTCATGGGAATCAGTGAGCGCATCTCGGTGCTGGACTATGGGCAGAAGATCGCCGAGGGCACGCCTGCCGAAATCCGGGCCAATCCGCGCGTGGTCGAAGCCTATCTGGGACGGCAGGCAGCGGGACTGGTGGGCGAAAGCGAAGGGGCGGGATCATGACGCCGTTACTGGAACTCCGGGATATTCATACCTATTACGGTCAGATTCATGCCTTGAAAGGTGTCAACCTCAAGGTCGAGAAGGGGGAGATTGTCACCCTGGTCGGCTCGAACGGCGCAGGTAAGAGTACGTCCCTGCGAACGATCAGCGGACTGGTGCGTGCGCGGCAGGGGGGCGTCTTCCTGGAAGGCGAAGAGATCACTACGATGAAACCGCACACGATCTCGGCGATGGGCATCGGCCACGTCCCAGAAGGACGGCGCATCTTCCCGCTGCTGACGGTGCGTGAGAATCTCGAAATCGGCGCCTGGAATGTCAATAACCGCTCGACCATCAACGAGCGCATGGATCGGGTGGCGGAGCTTTTCCCGCGCCTGAAGGAGCGGCTTGCTCAGAAAGGCGGAACGCTCTCCGGCGGCGAACAGCAGATGCTGGCGATTGGCCGGGCGTTGATGTCTTCGCCGCGCGTGATGCTGCTGGACGAACCTTCGATGGGGTTGGCCCCGGTGCTGGTCGAAAGCATCTTCGATATCATCAAGCAGATCAATGCAACGGGCACGACTATCCTGCTGGTCGAGCAGAACGCGCTGATGGCTCTGGAAGTTGCCCGGCGCGGCTACGTCCTCCAGACCGGGCAGGTTGTGCTGAATGACACCGCCAGGGCGCTGCTCAACAACGAAATGGTCCGCAAAGTTTACCTCGGCGAGAACTGAGTTCGATTCATTCGAGGGGATGGGCAGCCTGCTCGTCCCCTTTCCACGCGCAGGATGTACCCATGACTCCCATGAAACCGATGTCGTTTGATTTCCGGTCGCGGCGTTCGATGGTGACGGCGCGGCGCGGCATGGTGGCGACGAGCAATCCGCTGGCGTCCCAGGCCGGGCTTGCTATCTTGCGGCAGGGGGGCAATGCCGCGGACGCCGTGATCGCCGCGGCTGCTGTGCTGAATGTGACCGAGCCGGCCTCGACCGGGATTGGCGGAGACTGTTTCGCGCTGTATTTCGATGCGAGGACGCGCCGGATCAGCGCCCTGAACGGGAGCGGACGTGCCCCAATGGCGTTGAGCTTGCCCGAATTGCGGGCAAAGGGGTATGCGACGATCCCGGAACGCAGCCCGCACGCGGTGACTGTGCCGGGCGCGGTAGCAGGATGGCACGATCTCTTGCAACGGCATGGGACGATGCCGCTCAAGCAGGTGTTGACCGACGCCATCACCTATGCCCGCGATGGCTACCCGGTGCATCCGGTCTTTGGCGCGGCCTGGGCTGCGACGGCGGATTTCCTGCGGCAAAGTCCGCATACCGAAGATTACCTGCCGGATGGCGATGCGCCGCAGGTGGGTCAGGTTGTTCGACTGCCCTCACTGGCGGATACGCTCGAAATGATCGCCGAGGGCGGGCCGGAAGCGTTCTACACCGGGCCGACGGCTGAGGCGATTGTATCGACGCTGCAAGCGTTGGGCGGGGTGATGACCCTGGAAGACCTCCAGCAGCATACCTCGACCTGGGGTGATCCGATCAGCGTGAATTACCACGGGATCGAGGTTTTCGAGCATCCGCCGAACGGACAGGGCTTGGCGGCGCTGCTGGCGATGAATATCGCCTCCGGTTGGAAGCTGGGAGAGATGGAATGGGATTCGCCAGAACGTCTGCACCTGATGATTGAGGCGATGCGGCTGGCTTTCGCCGATGCACGGCATTACATCGCTGATTCGGCGACGACTCCGGTTCCGGTGGCGGAATTGCTGAGTTCGCATTATGCGGCGCGGAGACGGATGCTGGTCTCGGCGCAACAGGCGATGCAGCCGCCCGCTTACGGTCTGCCGAACGCAGGTTCAGATACCGTCTATCTAACGGCAGTGGACGGGGAGGGGAATGCCTGCTCGTTCATCAACAGCCTGTACTATGGCTGGGGGACAGGGATTGTCGCCAAAGGAACCGGGGTGTTTCTCCAGAATCGCGGCGCCGGTTTCAGCCTGGAACTGCACCATCCGAATGCATTGGCGGGCGGCAAGCGACCGTACCATACGATCATCCCCGGCATGGCGCTGAAGGATGGCGAATTGTGGGCCAGCTTCGGTGTGATGGGCGGGTTCATGCAGCCGCAGGGACATTTCCAGGTCATCAGCGCGATGGTGGACGATGGCCTTAACCCCCAGGAGGCGCTCAACCGCCCGCGCTTCTGCCTGGAGGATGGAACCGGGGCGAGCATCCTGGCGCTGGAGGAGGGTATCCCGGTGGCGACGATGGCGCGGTTGGCGGAACTCGGTCACTCGGTGCGACCTGTTTCAGGACGCGGGCGGGGTGTGTTTGGCGATGGTCAGATCATCCGGCGCGATGCGGAGTCCGGTGTGCTGCTGGGTGGGAGCGATCCGCGCAAAGATGGGGTTGTGGCCGCGTTCTGATGGCGGGTTCTGAGTCATGACTGATTCCTCGCCGCCGCGCAAAATCCGGGTTGTGCTGTGCCGGGGGCAGTACTGCAACATGAGTCGCCGGGCGGACGCGCTGCTGAAGCGGCTCGAACCGTTGATCGATTCGGTCAACGGCGACCAGTATCCTAAGCCTGTGAAACTGGAGATCGCCAACTGCCTCAGCATGTGCGGGGCGGGGCCAAATCTGGTGATTTATCCCGCCAATGTCGTGTGCAATCACGTCGAACCCGACATGCTGGACGAGATCGTCGAGGAGCATGTTCGCAAACCACTCGAAGGTCCCCCTGATTAGAGGATGTAGGCCATGTTCGGCGCGGTCTTCGCCAGACCGTCCGGGTCGAGGGCTACATTGACACAGGCGGGTTTCCCACTGGCGAAGGCGCGTTCCAGCGCGGGCAGGATGTCCTCCGGGCGTTCGACATACTCGCCATAGCCACCCAGCGCCTCGACAACGCGGTCATAGCGGGTTGGAGCCAGTGATGTGGCGACCGCGCGTTCTGCTCCGATCATCTGTTTCTGGATGACACGAATGTTGCCCCAACCGGCGTCATTGCCGACGATGCTGACGATAGGCAAGTTGAAGCGCACGGCGGTGTCAAACTCGAAGCCGTTCAGCCCGAAGGAACCATCGCCGCTGATGATGAGAACTTTCTTTTCCGGGTAGAGGTGTTTGGCCGCAATCGCAAAGGGGACACCGACCCCCAGGCAGCCCAACGGCCCCGGATCAAGCCACTGGCCGGGCAGGGTCACATCCAGGACGCGGGCACTGGCTGTCACGATGTCGCCGCCGTCGCCGATGATGAGGGTATCGGCATCGACAAAGCGATTGAGTTCGGCGCCGAATCGGAAGTGATTGACAGGAGCGTCATCCAGCGCTTCCCACTGCTTCTGCTCGGCGTCCTTCCGCGCTTCGATGTTCTGGATGCGCTGAAGCCAGGCATCATAGCGGATGCCGGGCAGCCCCTCAGCGATGGCTTCCA
>JAEUQZ010000127.1 GCA_016788965.1 Anaerolineae bacterium
TCTGATCGAACAACATCTTCGTCAACCTCGCTCCAGCCGCTTGCCGGTCCTGATTGTGGCCGCAGCCTATGAAGCCGCGAGAGCGCACCTTGGCGAAACGCACACTACCCTCATGCCGCACAATGCGGCCGACGAGCAGACTCAATCGCTTGGCGACCTGGAAATCACGCTGGTGGATGAACAACGAATTACGACCACGTATGAGATGAAATCGCGTGTGGTTCGTAAAGAAGACATCGACCGCGCGATACAGAAGATCCAATCTGGCAGCAAAATACCCAGCCAATACGTCTTCATCACGACCGAACCCATCGATGAAAAAGCACAGGAATATGCTTTCAACCTCTATGCGATGACTCAGGGGATTGAGTTCGTCATCCTGGATTGTGTATCGTTTCTGCGACATTTTCTTCATCTGTTTCATCGGCTTCGCATGGCCTTCCTCGATGCCTATCAGCAGCTCGTCCTGTCAGAACCGGATAGCGCGGTCAGCCAGCCGTTGAAAGAGGTTTTCCTGACACTCCGACAAGCAGCAGAGCAAACCGAGTGAGAGGTGACAATGGTCACAAGAACGGCATCTACGGAACTCAGCGAACGGGAACGGCTCTACGGCGGCAGGATCGTCGCCGAGAACGTGTCCTACGAGGATTACCTGAGCGGCCAGCACGGTATCCATGTGGAGTGGATCAATGGAGTGGTGATCGATATGTCGCCTGTAGGACAGACGCACAATCAACTTGATGCTTTTCTGCTGATCCTGTTTCGGACTTTCATTGAAATGACATCAGGAGGCCGTGTGCATCATGATCCATTTGTCATGCGAGCCAAGCCGGAACTCCCCGCTCGCCAGCCGGATTTACAGGTGATCCTCCCTGACCGGATGCACTTCATCCAGGAGAACCAGGTGGCCGGCCCAGCCAATCTGGTGGTGGAGATTGTATCGCCAGAAAGCAGCCGCCGGGATCGCGGTGAAAAGCATGAAGAGTATGAGCAGGGCGGCGTGAATGAATACTGGATACTTGATCCGCAGCGCAAAGAAGCGATGTTCTATGTGCGCGGCGCGGATGATCTGTTCCATCTGACGCTGCCCGCGGACGGAATCTACACTTCGACGGTGCTGCCGAAGCTGACGCTGCGCGTAGACCTGCTCTGGCAGGATAAGCTGCCAACCACGACCGAGATCGTGCGGATGGTCGAAGCGATGGTGAATGCCTGACATGATGGACTACCTCGATCCCGTGCCCGCGCTCGATTCGCCGGAGTTGGTCTCGCTCTTCGATGAAGCGCCGCTGTGGTCGGCTCGCTTCGGAGCGCTGCTGCTCGATCACCTGGAACTGCGCCCCAGCATCACCCTGCTGGATGTGGGCAGCGGCGCGGGTTTCCCGCTGTTTGAACTGGCGCACGCCCACGGGCCATCCACCCAGGTGATCGGCCTCGACCCGTGGGGGGCAGCCCTGCGGCGGGCGGCTTTCAAGCGCCAGATGTACGGGTCGAATGCCGTGCTGCTGGTCGGCGATGGCGAGGCCATGCCGCTCCCGGCGGCGAGCGTCGATCTGGTCGTCTCCAACCTGGGGATCAACAACTTCGCGCGGCCAGAGGCGGTGCTGGCCGAATGCCGCCGCATCCTGCGACCCGATGGACGGCTGGCGCTGACCACCAACCTGCAAGGCCATATGCGCGAGTTCTACGGCGTCTTCCGCGATGTACTGATGCGCCTGGGCAAACCCGACGACCTTGACCGTCTGGCTGCCCACGAAGCCCACCGGGGCACAGCCATCTCGCAGGCCACGGGCGTGGAAGCCGCTGGCTTCCAGGTGACGCGGCTGATCGAAGATTCGTTCGTCTGGCGCTTCGCTGATGGGAGCGCCCTGCTGCGGCACTTCATGATCCGCCTGGGATTTCTGGATGGATGGCGCGGGGTCGTCGATCCAGAGCGCGAGCGCGATCTCTTCGCCGCGCTCGAAGCGCAGCTTAACGCCCAGTCCCGCGATCAGAGCGGGCTGCGCCTGACCATCCCGATGCTGTATCTGGAGGCGCAGCCGTGCTGAACACCGCTGCGTGTGCCGCGTGCTTGAATCTATGATGAGGAAGGCTGCGAGTCCATGCTCACCAAATTGACAATCCGCAACTTCAAACGGCTTGGTGATGTCGATATTGAACTCGGCCAGAACGTGGTGTTTGTGGGACAAACAACTCCGGCAAGACGACCGCATTACAGGCATTGGCATTATGGAATGTTGGTCTGCAAAAGTGGAACTCACGGCGTGCCGGAAGCAGCGCACAGGAACGCAGCGGTGTAACCATTAACCGTCGTGATTTGATCGCCATCCCTGTGCCGAACTCAAATCTGCTCTGGCGTAATCTGCACGTCCGGGATAGCCGAAGAAGCGGAGGCAAACCTTCAACGCAGAATGTCCGCATCGATATTCTGGTAGAGGGAGCGACCGCGACGATGCCGTGGCAGTGCGGCCTCGAATTCGACTACGCTAACCCGGAGTCTTTTTACGTCCGTCCGCTCCGCATACCAGGAGGTATGGGGAAGGACAGGATGCCGATTCCACCAGAAGCTTCTCAAGTGCAGGTCGCTTTCCTGCCGCCGATGTCCGGTTTGGCCGCCCAGGAGCCGAAATGGGAGTCAGGGCGCATCAATGTGCTGATCGGCGAAGGCCAGACAGCTCAGGTACTCCGCAACCTGTGCTATCAGTTATCGACTGCCAATGATCCGACGAATTGGAATACGCTGCAAGCGCAAATTCAGAGCTTGTTTCGCGTCAATATTCACCCACCGGAGAATCTCGTAGAACGCGGCGAGATTACCATGGAGTATGAGGAAGAAGGCATTACACTCGATCTTTCTTCGTCCGGGCGCGGGTTGCAGCAGACACTGCTTCTCCTGGCCTACATGTATGCCAATCCGGGAAGCGTGCTGCTTTTGGACGAACCCGATGCCCACCTGGAAATCATCCGTCAGCAGCAAATTTACAGCCTGCTGACCGAAGTCGCCTCCGAGCAAGACTCTCAGATTATCGCCGCCAGTCACTCAGAGGTCGTTCTGGCTGAAGCAGGGGATAAGCATATCCTGGTGGCGTTTGTGGGCAAACCGCACCGAATCGATGATCGCGGCAAGAGTCAGGTCGGCAAGGCGCTGCGGGAAATCGGCTTTGTAGATTACTTCCGGGCGGAACAGCTCGGTTGGGTTCTCTACCTCGAAGGTTCTACTGACCTCAGCATTCTGCGAGAGCTGGCGCGGAAGCTAGAACATCCGGCTGCGCCGCTGCTGGAAAGCCCGTTTGTCTATTATGTCGGCAACAAGTTTGCAAAGGCCAAGGATCATTTCTGGGGATTGCGAGAAGCCAAATCCGATTTCGTAGGCATTGTGATCCTGGATAGACAGGACAACTATCGGCTCGAATCGAATGCGGCCATTACCGAAATGATGTGGCGTCGCCGCGAAATCGAGAACTACCTGTGTGATGAAGAAGTCTTGATCGAGTTTGCCCGATCTCAGAATGAATTCAACGATCTTCCGCTGTTTGCAGATCGTGAAGGAAGCCGCCATGAAGCAGTGATGCGTGAAGTTATCGCCGATGTGTCACGTTCGTTGGCACTCTTAAGCCGTCCGTCTCCGTGGTCACCGGACATCAAAGCGACCGACGATTTTCTGGATCCGCTGTTCGAGAATTATTATCGACGACTAAGTTTACCCAACCTATTGCGTAAGACCGATTACCATGTGCTGACTCGTTTTCTGCCTGTAGAACGGATCGATCCTGAGATCGTCGAGAAATTGGATGCCATTGTGGAAATCGCCAGCCGTGCCAGGCCAGTAACAGGAGACGCATGATAGTCTCCGCGTCGTACCGGACGGATATTCCGGCGTTCTATGGCGATTGGTTCCTGAATCGGCTGGATAGCGGGTTCTGCTGGGTGCGAAACCCCTACAGCGACCAGATGTACCGCGTCAGCCTGCTCCCCGACGACGTGGACGGCTTCGTTTTCTGGACGAAGAACGCCGGGCCGTTCCTGGATGGGCTGCGAAACGTTCACCGTCGCGGCTTCCCGTTTGTGGTACAGTACAGCATGACGGCCTATCCACGCCAACTGGAGTTTTCGGTCGTGGATGCGGCACGGGCGGTCGCCCATGCCCGCCAGATCGCCGATCAGTACGGGCCGCGCGTGGTCGTCTGGCGCTACGATCCGATCCTGTTCACCTCGCTGACCGAGGCCGATGACCACCGCCGGAGCTTTGAGCAGTTAGCTGCCGCGTTGGAAGGCGCGGTGGATGAAGTCGTGATCTCGTTCGCGCAGATTTACCAGAAGACGCGGCGCAACCTGGAACGAGCCGCGCGGCACTTGGGCTTCACCTGGATTGATCCACCTGACGCGCACAAGCGGGTATTGGCCGCTGACCTGGCGCAGGTGGCGGCTGTTCGCGGGATACGTTTGACGGTGTGTTCGCAGAATGCCTATGTCCCGGAAGGCGGCTCACCCGCCCGCTGCATCGACGCGGCGCGGCTGTCCGATGTGGCCGGGCGGCCCATCCAAGCGTCGCAAAAAGGCAACCGCCCCGACTGTGCCTGTGCGCTCTCCCGCGACATCGGCGCCTACAACACCTGCCCGCACGGCTGCGTATACTGTTATGCCGTGCAGGATCGGGCGCTGGCGCGGAACCGCCGCCACCAGCACGATCCCGCTGCCGAGAGTCTCGGTCAGCCTCGCCTGGACAGCGAAGCGGAGACCGTTAACTATCAGGAGACGTAATGAGCCTGAGCGATTATGTTCGTGTCATGCCGAAGGCTGAACTCCACGTTCACCTGCAAGGCGCAACCCAACCCGAAACGCTGCTGCATCTGGCCCAGCGCAACGGCATCACCCTCCCCGCCGAAACCGTGGAGGGTATTCGTCAGTGGTACACATTCCAGGACTTCGACCATTTTCTGAGCGTCTACGACCTGATCTGCGAGTGCTTCCGCAGCGGCAGCGACATCGAACTGGCGCTGCGGGAATTCAGCGCGGGGCAGGCCGCCCAGAACATCCGCTATACCGAAGTGACTTTCACCCCGCCGCGCCATATCCCCTGGCCGGAGCAGCTTGCCGCGCTGCGCCGGGCGCAGGAATGGGCGGTGTTGGAGCATGGCGTCATCGTCAACATCATCCTGGATATCCCCCGCGAAAATGACGCCGCCGTTGGCCGCCTCATCGCCGACTGGGCCATCGACGGGTCGCGGGCTGGTGTCGTGGTCGCATTGGGATTGGGCGGCCCAGAGCGGGGCAATCCGGCGGCACGCTTCGCCGATGCCTTCGAGAAGGCGCGGGCGGCCGGTCTGCCGACCACGCTCCACGCAGGCGAGGTCGTCGGGCCGGAGAGCATCTGGGACGCCCTGGCGCATGGCTACGCGGCGCGGATCGGCCACGGGGTACGCTGCCTGCAAGACCCGCGGCTGGTCGAACACCTGCGGGATCGGCAGGTTCCGCTGGAAGTCTCACCCACCAGCAATGTGCTGCTCGGTATCTGTCCGTCGCTGGCCGAACATCCGCTGCCGCGTCTGCTCGATGCCGGGCTGTATGTGACGCTGAACAGCGATGACCCGCCCATGTTCAATACCACGCTGACCGACGAGTTCCTCCGCTGTGCGGAGACGTTTGGCTGGGGGATTGAACGGATCGAGCAGCTTACGCTCAACGCGCTGCGGGTGGCCTTCTTTCCCGACCGGCAGACGCTCGTCGAGCAGTACCTCGCCGAGTTCGACCGACTCCGCCAGCAGTTTGGCATTCAGACCGGCGAGCCAACGGAATCCGCCGCCCACATAGGATCATAGACCTATGACTCTCACCAGTTTCATTCACGCCATGCCCAAAGTGGAACTCCATGTCCATCTGGAAGGGGCTGTCCAGCCGGAAACGGTGCTGACGCTGGCGCGGCGGCATCACATCGAACTGCCCGCGAACGATGTCGAAGGCATCCGCCGCTGGTATGCCTTCACCGATTTTCCCCATTTTGTGCGGATTTATCTGAAGATTTCGGACTGCATCCGCACGCCGGAGGACATCGAACTGATCGCCCGCGAGTTCCTGGCAGGACAGGCTCGCCAGAACATCCGCCATACCGAGTTCACCTATACCCCCTACACCCATTATCACTTCAAGGGACTGGACGGGGCGGCGCAGTTGGCGGCGCTCAACCGGGCGCGGCGCTGGGCTGAAACCGAACTGGGCATCACCAGCGGGATCATCCTGGATATTTCCCGCAACGTCACGCCCGAAGAAGGCTTATGGACGGCGGAGTTGGCGATCAGCGCGATGCACGATGGCGTCGTGGCGCTGGGACTGGGCGGGCCCGAAGTTGGACATCCGCCAGAAAAGCACGCGGCCTCGTTCGACCGCGCAGCCGCGGCGGGATTGGCCTGCATCCTCCACGCGGGCGAAACGGCTGGCGCGGAAAGCATCTGGGGCGCGATCCGCTATGGGCGGACAGCGCGGATCGGGCACGGGATTCGCTGCCTGGATGACGGCGCGTTGGTCGATTATCTGCGGGAGACCCAAATTCCGCTGGAAGTCTCGCCGTCGAGCAATGTCCGGCTGGGCATCGTTCCGCATCTGGACGCCCATCCGCTGCCGCGCCTGCTGGCCGAGGGACTGTACGTGACGCTCAACAGCGATGATCCACCCATGTTCGATACCACCCTGACCGACGAATACCTGCGGGTGGCGGACACATTTGGTTTCGATGCCGACGCCCTGATCCAGCTGGCGCTGAACGGCCTGCGGGCGAGCCGCCTGCCGGAGGATTACAAACAGCGCCTCGAAGCCGAGTTCATGTCCGAGTTTGAGCGGCTGAAACGAACCTTTTCGCTGGTAAACTGAGCAAGTAGAGTGCGTGACCTATGACCAAACTATCCTTCCTCGAACGGCTGAAGCGCGGCGATCCAGTCCTGGGCGATGGCGCGATGGGCACGATGCTGCACCAGCAGGGCGCACCCATCAACGACTGCTTCGATGAACTCAACGTGAGTCACCCGGAACAGGTCGCCCGCGTCCACCGTGCCTACCTGGAAGCCGGCGCGGAACTGATCGAGACCAACACCTTCGGCGCCAACCGCTACAAACTCGCCAAGCACGGCATGGAAGGCCGCGTCGTCGAATTCAATCAGGCTGGCGTGAAGCTGGCCCGCAAAGTCATCGATGCCACCTTCCGCGAGGATGTCTATCTGGCCGGATCGGTTGGGCCGTTGGGCGTGCGGCTGAAACCCTTCGGACGCATCCGGCTGGAAGAAGCGCGGGCGGCCTTCGCCGAGCAGATCGGCGCGTTGGCCGATGCCGGCGTAGACCTGATCCAGTTGGAGACCTTCAGTGACCGCCTGGAACTGCTGGAGGCGCTGGCTGCCGCCCGCGAGGCCGCGCCCGGACTGCCCGTCATCTGCCATATGACCTTCGGCCAGGATGACCGCACCCTGCTCGGTGATCTGCCCGCCCAGGTCGCCCGCGATCTGCGCCGCGCCGGAGCGGACGTGATCGGAGTCAACTGCGGCGGCGGCCCTGAACAGCTTTCCCGCATCCTCCAGATGATGCACCAGGCCGTGCCGGATGCCACCCTCTCGGCCATGCCCAACGCGGGCTTCCCGGAGTCGGTCGGCGAGCGCATGATGTACCCGGCTACCGAAGAATACTTCGCCGATTACGCGCTGATCTTCAAAGCCATCGGCGCGAGTGTGGTGGGGGGCTGCTGCGGCACGACGCCGGAACACATCGCCGCCATGCGCCGGGCGCTGGATCGGCGCGATGTGCCGCTGCCGGCCATTCAAGTTCTGGAAGCCCACAGCGAAGAAGACCTGTTCGTTCCAGAGCGTCCGACCGAATTGGCGCGGAAACTGGCCGCTGGGCGCTTCGTCGTCACCGTCGAGATGGCTCCGCCGCGCAGCTTTGTCCCGCAGAAACTGCTGGCTTCCGCGCAGCTCCTCCAGGAAGCCGGCGCCGACATGGTGGATGTCGCCGACAGTCCCACCGCCCGGATGCGGATGAGTCCCTGGGCCGTCTGCCACTTCTTGCAGACCCGGCTGCATCTGGAAACAGTGCTGCATTTCCCAACGCGCGGGCGCAATCTGCTGCGCGTGCAGGGCGATCTGCTGGCCGCGCATTCATTGGGGCTGCGGAACCTGTTCGTCGTCATGGGCGACCCCACCAAGATCGGCGATTACCCGGAGGCGATGGACAACTACGATGTCGCTCCCTCGGCGCTGATCGGCGTCATCAAGCACAAGCTCAACCGGGGAGTCGATCAGGCCGGGAACAGCATCGGCCAGCCGACCAGCTTCACCGTGGGCTGCGCCCTGAACATGTTCGCCAACGACCTCGACCGCGAGATTCAAACCACGGTCAAAAAGATCGAGAACGGCGCCGATTTCGCCCTGGGACAGGCCGTCTTTGAGCTGGGGCGCATCGAAGCCTTCCACCACCGCTACCGGGAAATCACCGGAACCGATTTCACCCTCCCGGTGATTATGGGCCTCATCCCGCTCTACAGCCTCAAGCACGCCCAGTTCCTCCACAACGAGATACCCGGCATCAGCATTCCCGACAGCCTGATGAGCCGGATCGAGTCCGCCGGTGACGATGCGCCCATCGAGGGAGTGCAGATTGCCCAGGAACTCCTGCGGGATATCAAAGGGCTGGTGCAGGGGGCTTATATCATCCCGGCCTTCGGGCGCTACGAACTGGCCGCCGAGGTCATTGACGGGTTGGGCGTGGCCGGCTGATCGGTGTGTCTTCAACGAACCTTAAATCTTCGCCCGCGCCAGAGGACAAATCTACTGGACTCAAACGCGGAAATTTGTGCTATGATTGCACGGGCTTGAGGGTAGGAGAGCCATAAGGCAGGCTATGCCGGAGAAGCTGGATCTCACACAGTCGAGATCGGTGCAGGATTTCTTGAAGGCCGTTTACGGCTTGCAGCAGGGCGAAGAACCCGTGGCGACGAATGCGCTGGCCGAGGTGTTGGATGTGAAAGCCCCATCCGTCACCGATATGGCCCAGCGGCTTGAATCGGCCGGGTTGGTCGCCTACGAACGCTATAAAGGCGTCCGGCTGACCGGAACCGGCGAGGCGCTGGCGCTCAAAGTCGTGCGCCGCCACCGTCTGATCGAACTGTATCTGGTCAGCGAACTCGGCTACCGGCTGCAAGAAGTCCACCAGGAAGCTGAACATCTGGAACATGCCGTTTCAGACCGCTTCATCGAGGCCATTGCCGCCAAACTCGGACACCCGGACAGCGATCCGCACGGCGATCCGATCCCCTCAGCAGACGGAACCATCGCCCAGCGGGACATGTTCCCGCTCACCGAATGGCCGCTGCACACCATGGCGCATGTAGCCCGCATCCGGGCGGAAAACCCGGAGATGCTCCAACACATCCTCGACCGGGGATTCAAGCTCCAGGCACACATCGAACTGCTGGGGCGCGATCCCTTCGAGGGGCCGATCACGGCTCTGGTAGACGGCAAGATGCGTGTCGTCGGCTATCAGGTCGCCACGTGTATCCTGGTCGAACCGACCGAGAAGCCATAACTTCTCCGAAACCAATAGACACGCTACAGGGAATCATGACCGCGAGAATAAACCATCGCGTCCGGGCGATCCTGCTCACTGGACGCGGCAGCATCCTGCTCATCAAGCGCCTCCGCAGCGGCCGCGCGCCTTACTGGGTGCTGCCCGGCGGCGGCGTGGAGCCGAGCGACTCCAGCTTCGAGGAAGCTTTGGCGCGGGAACTGGACGAGGAAATCGGCGGCAGCGCCAAAATCCTCAACGAGGTGTTCTACACCGAATATCCCGGCATGGATGAAATGGATGGCTGGACCGTGCAGCATCACTATTATGTCTGCCTGCTGGACGGCTACGACCTCAGCCGCCGCTCCGGGCCGGAATTCAGCGACCCCAGCAAGGGGGAGTATCTGCTGGATGAAGTTCTCCTGGAACCGAACGCGCTCGACGCCATCACTTTCCTGAGCGACGAGATCAAGGATTTCCTGATGACCCACGCCGAGCAGCTTCGCCGCTGCTGGTCGCCCGCGCCCAGTTTCGCCTGATCCTCCCGGTGGGCGGCCAACCGCCGCCCACCACGCTTGTCTTCTTTATCCTTCAACTGCATAAATCACTCTTGAGGATGATAGAGAATCATCCTCCCGGTTGACTACAGAATCGGGCATGTATGTCAAAATGACCCTCAGAGGCTTACTTCTCCGCGAGAAGTAGCTTGTGTTGTTGTGGCTTTTGTTTGGCAAGGACGGCAGGAACCGGGGTGCTGCCGAAGAACATCCCACCTCTTGCCGATAAGCGCGTTGAACTCTTTCAACATGAAGAGAGGCGTTTATGAGAAGATACCAGCTGGTTGCAATAGTCGGGGTGCTGTTCCTGGTTGCAGGAATGGCGCTGCTGGCTCAACCACGCGCCCTGGCCCAGGACTCTGGGGCAGCGGAGGAACCGCCTTATCTGGCGGAATACTACCTGGCGTGGGTTGAGTCCCCCCATGCGGACGCGACTTCAGAAGCGTTCACGCATTGGGATGAAGAAGCGGAGAAACAGATACCGGAATCGTGTGCGCGCTGTCACTCGACCCCGGGATACCGCGATTATGTTGGGCAGGACGGGTCGGCCTTCGGGGTCGTCGATGCGCCTGCGCCACTCGGCACGGTCGTGAGCTGTGACGCTTGCCATGCACCGGCAGCGACCCAGTTGACGAGCGTGGTTTTCCCGTCAGGCGTAGAACTGGGCGACACCGGCGACTCGGCTCGCTGTATGGTCTGCCATCAGGGACGCGCCTCCACCGTCAGCGTCAATGCCAAGTTCGAAGAACTGGGTTTGATGGAAACCCCCGATACGGTCAATGCCGATCTGGGCTTCATCAATATCCACTACTTCGCGGCGGCGGCGACCCTCTACGGCGGCAGCGCCCAGGGCGGTTATCAGTATGAGGGCAAGGTTTACATGGGCCGTAACGAGCATGTTCCGGGCTTCGGAACCTGCGCCGACTGCCACAACCCGCATACGACCGAGCTGAAGCTGGAAGCCTGCGCGACCTGCCACGAAGATGTCGAGACCATCGAAGACGTGCAGGCCATCCGCATGGCTGGCTCCGGCGTGGACTTCGACGGCGACGGTGATGACAGCGAAGGCATCCGCGGCGAAATCGAAGGCTTGCAGGAACTGCTGTTCCAGGCGATCCAGGCGTATGCGGCCGAAGTGGCTGGCTCACCCATCGTCTACGATTCGCTGGCGTATCCGTACTTCTTCATCGACACCAATGCCAACGGCACGGTCGATGAAGGCGAGGCAGCCTTCCCGAATGCCTACAAGTCGTGGACGGCCAATCTGGAACGGGCGGCTTACAACTACCAGGTCACCAAGAAAGACCCCGGTGGCTATGCCCACAACCCGCAGTACATGATCGAGCTGCTCTACGACAGCATCGAATCGATGAACGGCGCGATGGCCGAACCGGCCGTCGATACGACCTTCATCGTGCGCGATGCCCCCATGCACTTCAACCCGACCCGCGCAGCCTTCCGCGACTGGGATGAAGACGGTGAAGTACCGGGCACGTGCGCGCGCTGCCATACCGAAGGTGGCCTGGCGGTTTACCTTAAGAACGGTGTGAACATCGCCGCCGAACCCTCGAACTCGCTGGCCTGCACCACTTGCCACACCGACCTGAGCGACTTCACGCTCTATCCAGTGCCGGAAATCACCTTCCCCAGCGGCCTCAAGGCCAGCTTCGGCGAAGAGGATGAAAGCAACCTGTGCATGGCCTGCCATCAGGGACGTGAGTCCACGGT
>JAEUQZ010000128.1 GCA_016788965.1 Anaerolineae bacterium
CAGCTCATCGGCACAGCCCACGGCAACGCGCTGGAAAACCTCATGCTCAATCCCACCCTGTCCGATCTGGTCGGCGGGATCGAATCGGTGACGCTCTCCGACGAAGAAGCCCGCCGCCGGGGGACGCAGAAATCGGTGCTGGAACGCCGCGCCCCGCCCACCTTCGACGTGCTGGTCGAGATTCAGACCCGCGACCGCCTGGCCGTCCATGAAGATGTGGCCGCCGCCGTCGATGCCCAGCTTCGCGGCCGTCCGCTGCCGATGGAAATCCGCAGTCGCAACGCCCACGGCGAGATCGAGATCGAGACCTTCGTCCCTGATCCCAAGCTGAACACGCGCGGAGCCGGAGCCAATGCCCAGGGCAGCGCCGGCCCGACCCAGCCCAGCCGTCGCAACGGCAAGTCCGGTTCACATCCACCTGCCGAAGCGCCTGACACCGCTCCGACCGGCAATGGAGCCAACTTACAGCCCGTGCGGTTATACGTCTATGCCGTGGCCCGGAACCGCATCCAGCAGGCGGCTCGGCGGCTGCATGTGCCGCTGAGCGTGGTCGATGACTTCTCGCAGGCCGATGCCATCGTCACCATCAAGAACTACTACCGCCGCCGCCCCCGCCTGATCGTCGATGCCGAGCGGCGCGGGACGCCCATCTACGTGCTGCGGGCCAACACGGTCTCGCAGATCGAGAGTTTCGTCAGCGATCTCTTCGGCCTGGAGGTGCAGCGTCCCGATGACCCTTTTGGGATGGCGATGGAGGAAGCTAAGGCCGCCATCCTCCGGGTGCGGAATGGCGCCGAATACGTCGATCTGAATCCGCAGGAGGCCGACATCCGCCGCCGCCAGCATGACCTGGCGCGGCAGGCGCATCTGGTGTCGGAAAGCTACGGCGACGAACCCTACCGCCACGTCCGTATCTTCCGCGCCAACTGAGTTTTCACCGCAGCGGGGCGACCACCCATCGTCGCCCCCTGCTTTCAAAAAGAGTATTCATGTCCCGTCAGGATTTCTGCCACAACCAGGTCATTCGTGCGTTACAGAAAGATGGGTGGGTCGTGGACGACCGACAGTTTCGTCTGCGGTTGCCCTCGCGCCTGATCTTTATCGACATTCATGCGACGAAAAACTCAAACGGTCATCGTGAAAATGTGCTGCTGGCAGAAGTGAAATGCTTCCCAGAAAGCCAGGCCGACACAACCGATCTCTATCAGGCTCTTGGTCAGTACATTCTTTATCGATCCGTACTCGCTGAATCAGAAATCAGTATTCCGCTCTATCTCGCTATTCCAGATACAATATACCAGACCGTATTCGATTCTTCGGCACGGCGCGCAGTTCAGGAGAACAGGATAAAGCTTCTCATCGTCAATCTGGAGACTGAGAGGATAAGCCAATGGATCAATTGATAGACCTTACCCAGATCGTCCGTCAGGAAATCAACCGCTATCACCATGTGGAAGCTTGGAAGTCACAGAGTTTCCTGCTGACGGATGCAGCCCAACAGGTCTTCGCCGTGATCGATCTGCCGGATGCCGATCACCCCCTGGTACAGCGCGCAGGGATCGTCGTTATGGCGCGGATTGTCAGCGGCAAGGTCATCATCGATGAAGATGCGACCGACCGACCGCTTTACCGATACCTTATGGAAGCGGGCATCCCCCGCGAGCAGATCATTCTGGCTTACGCGGGCGAGTCGCACTCCGCCGAACCCGCCTCATAAATTGGGCCACGATCTGGGACACCGCTTCCACGACACAGACAGCGACAGGACACCGCGATACGATGTTCATCACCTTTGAAGGCCCCGATGGAAGCGGCAAGACCACCCAGATCGCGCGGACGACCGCCGCCCTGCGCGAGCGCGGCCACAACGTCCTGCTCACCCGCGAGCCGGGCGGAACCTCCATCGGCGACCAGGTGCGCCATATCCTCCACGACATGAAGAACGCCGGGATGCACCCCCGCGCTGAACTGCTGCTCTACAGCGCCTCGCGGGCGCAGTTGGTCGAGGAAGTCATCCGCCCCCACCTGAATCAGGGCGGCGTGGTCATCAGTGACCGCTTCTTCGATTCAACCTACGCATACCAGGGCTACGGCCACGGCCTTGACCTGGACGCGCTCCGCCAGATTACCCGCTTTGCCACAGGCGGGCTGCGCCCTGACCTGACCCTTTACCTCGATATCACGCCCGAAGATGGCCTTCAGCGCCGCCTGAGCGCCCTCCAGCAGGGCGGTGAATGGAACCGCCTGGACGCGATGGCGCTGGCCTTTCATGAGCGCGTCCGCGACGGCTACCACCGCCTCATGGCCGAGGAGCCGGATCGCTGGGTGAAGATCGACGCTGCCCAACCCGTAGATGCAGTGCAGGCCGACATCCTGGCCGCTCTCCTGCCGCGCCTGCCTTCGTAGGGAGCGATCTATGCCGCTCGTGTACGTCTCCGGCGATCCGCTCCTGACGCGGGCGCAGACCCTCGCCTTCGGGCATAATCTCCGCGCCCGCGCTGAAGTCGGGCCGCTGGAGACCGAGCTGCTGTCGCGTTTTCCGGCGGCCTTCGCCACCTACCGCAAACAGTGCCAGGCTGGACGGCTCCGTGCCGGACAATTCTGGCTCTGGCGCGAATCTCAGCCGCATCTGGCCTTCTGCATCCTGCGGGAGACGCCGCAGGGCGTGACCCGCCTCCGCTTCCTCGAATCGGTGCTGATGACCTTCGCGCGGGACTATACGCTTTACAACCTGAGCAGCCTGGCGCTGGCTCCCCTGGTCAGCCGCGAAGAATGGCCGTCCGTCCGCCCGCTGCTGGATTTCTGGCTGGCGCGCTCGCCTCTCCCCGTGACCGTCTACGAGACCTACCAGCCGGGCATCCAGGCCGAACCCTGATCCTTCCCCGACACCCCCTCGCCATCCAATCCCCTGTCTTATCTTCCCCAACCCCTAATCCCTATTCCTGCTTGCCCCTTGTCTTGGTCTGGGATACTATCAACCCGATCATCGCAGATTGAGCATTCGTGTTTGGTAACAAACTTCGCAAGATAGAGGGGCTATGAGCGCACAAATCACACCCAATTATGGAAGGCGGGCCGTCCTGCTCATCCTCGCGCTGGGCATCGTCGGCGTCGTGGCCGCGTTGGTCTCCAACAGCCAGGGCAACTTCCTGACCTTCAACCTCACCCAGTTGATCGTTCTGGGTGTCCTCTTCCTGATTGGCGGGGCGCTGCTGTTCCTGGGTATCGCCACGGAAAGCTTCTCCGCCGGGAATATCGCCAATCTCATCATCGGCATCGGCATCGTCGCCATCCTGCTGGCCGCCGTGCTGCGACTCGGCAATCTGGCCGGGGATTTCCTCAGTTTCGACCTGACCCAGATTTTCTACCTGGGCATCTTCTTCGTTGTCGTCGGGCTGATCGTCCGTTCGCTGGTCGGCGCGGATGCCAAATCGCATGTGCCGCGCCGGGTCGCCTGGACGATCATCATCCTGGGCATCCTGGCCGCCCTGATCGGTTTTGGCTTCCAGCAGTTCAACATCGCCCCGGACTTCCTGACCTTCAATTTGTTCCAGGTGTTCGCGCTCGGTCTGCTGTTCATCATCGTCGGCGTGCTGCTCCTGCTGGCCTATCAGGGTCAGTTGGAAGCCCCCGCTCCCGCTCCGATGGCCCAGATGCGTGCTGCGCCATCCGCGCCTAAAGCCCCGCCCATGCCGAGCGCCGAAGCCCAGGTGGCGCGGGCAGAAGCCGCTGTCCGCGCGGCTCCGGCTGCACCCAAGCCCGCCGCGCCGCCCGCGCCGGATAAGAAGGACGATCTCACGGTGATCGAAGGCATTGGCCCCAAGAGCGCCGAAGCCCTCTACAAAGCCGGCATCTTCACCTTCCATCAGGTGGCCTCGCTCACCCCCGACCAACTGGTCGAGATCGTCAAGGTGCGCGGTGGGGTCAATCTGGTCAATGATGCCAAAAGCTGGCCGAAGCAGGCTCGTCTGCTGGCGGATGGCAAGATCAAGGAATTCGAGGAATACACCCGCCTGCTCATCAACTCCCGCGATCCGAGCGAGAATAAATAACGGCTGTTCTGTGTAACAAAAAACCAGAGACCCCATGGGGTCTCTGGTTTTTTGTTTTCAGGGGAGGATCGCCTACACGCGGTGGCAGGACACCCAGTGCCCTGATGAAACCTCGCGCAGTATGGGATCAGGTTCCTCGAAGCACATGCCGAAGCCGACCGGGCAGCGGGTATTGAAGTTGCAGCCTTTAGGCGGATTGGCCGGGCTGGGCACATCGCCGGCCAGGATGACCCGCTGGCGGCGTTCTTCCACCGTCGGATCGGGCACAGGCACAGCCGAAAGCAGCGCCTGGGTATACGGATGCAGCGGATTCTCGTAAAGTTCGTCCGCTGGAGCCAGTTCGACGATCTTGCCCAGGTACATCACCGCCACGCGGTCGCAGATGTGCCGCACCATGCTCAGGTCATGGGCGATGAACAGATAAGTGAGGTTGAGTTCGTCCTGCAAATCTTCCAGCAGGTTGACCACCTGCGCCTGGATGGACACATCCAGCGCCGAGATCGGCTCGTCGGCCACGATGAAGGTCGGCTTGAGCGCCAGAGCGCGGGCGACGCCGATGCGCTGTCGCTGGCCGCCGGAGAATTCATGCGGGTAGCGGTTGACGTAGTACGGATTCAGGCCCACCCGCTCCAGCAGCGCTTCGACGTATTCCTGCTCTTCCTTGCGGTTTTCGATGATCTTGTGGATGCGGAGCGGCTCGGCCACGATGCGCCCGACCGACATACGCGGGTTAAGCGAGGCGAACGGGTCCTGGAAAATCATCTGCATCCGCCTACGCATCTTGCGGAGTTCTTCGCCCGGCAGCGTGGTCAGCTCCTTGCCCTCGAAAACCACCGACCCGGCCGTCGGTTTGTAAAGCTGCAAGACCGTGCGTCCGGTCGTGCTTTTCCCGCAGCCGGATTCACCCACCAGCCCCAGCGTCTCGCCTTTGTAGACGTTGAAGCTCACATCATCGACGGCTTTGACCGCGCCCACCTGCCGCTGGAAGACGATCCCAGAAGAGATCGGGAAGTGTTTCTTCAGCGACTTGACGCTGAGCAGAACTTCTCTGCTGTCGTTCTGAGCGGCGCTCTTGGATTGAACTGCGGGACTAACCATTTGCCGTAACTCCTTGTGGGACAGCCGTGCGGACATCCACCCAGCACGCTTTCAGGTGGTTGGGGCCGCTTTCGGCAGCCGGTTCCAGCGCGGGGAGTTCCTCGGTGCAGCGGTCGATGCGATACGGGCAGCGCGGCGCGAAAGGGCAGCCCTTCAGTGGCTTACGCATGTCCGGGGGCGAGCCTTCGATCTGGTTGAGCTTTTCGCCGCCAGAACGCCGGTCGAGCCGGGGCAGCGATTTCAGCAGCCCCAGCGTGTACGGGTGACGGGTATCCTTGAAGACCTCTCTCGTCGGCCCGCGCTCCACGATGATCCCGCCGTACATGACCTGCACCGTATCGGCCAGTCCGGCCACGATGCCCAGGTCGTGCGTGATCCAGATCATCGCCATGCCGATTTCATCGCGCAGACGCCGCACCAGGTCGAGGATCTGCGCCTGGATGGTCACGTCCAGTGCTGTGGTCGGTTCGTCGGCGATCAGCAGTTTGGGATTGCAGGACAGCGCCATGGCGATCATCGCGCGTTGGCGCATCCCACCGGAAAACTGGTGCGGGTAGTTGGCTAGGCGTTTACGCGGATCGGGGATGCCGACCATCGCCAGCAGGTCAGTGGCGCGGTCGGTGGCTTCCTTGTCGCTCATGCCCATGTGCAGCTTGAGCGCCTCGGTGATCTGCGTTCCGATGGTCAGCACCGGGTTCAGCGAGGTCATCGGGTCCTGGAAGACCATGGCGATTTCAGCGCCGCGCACCGCCCGCATTTCATCGGCGGAGAGCTTGAGCAGGTCGCGCCCCCGGAAGGTGACGATACCACTTTCGATCTTACCGGGCGGGGTGGGGATCAACCCCATAATTGAGAGGACATGGACGCTCTTGCCGCTGCCGGATTCCCCCACCACGCCGAGCGTTTCGCCCTCGTGAAGGACATAGGAAACACCGTTGACGGCGTAGACCGTACCCTCTTGGGTATAAAACCGTGTTACGAGGTCTTTGACCTCCATCATGACGGGTTGAGCCAAAGTCCACTGCCTCCTGAACTGAAACCCGCTGCGGGTTGTTTTGACGCCTGAGTTGGGTGCTAATTGTCCGCAAATCTTAAGAAAATGCAAAAACTCGCTTTGTTGGCTCCCCGTCCCCCTGAATCACCCGTGAAAGCCTATTTCGTTCAAATCTCTCATGTTCGTTCAGGCAAACAAAAAGGCACAGCCTGGCCGTGCCTTGATCTCCGTGTTGCTCCCCCGGCGGTTCAGCCGGACTGCATCTGCTCGTCGGTCATGCCGAAGCGCCGCGTGCGGCGGTTGTATTCGTCGATGGCTTTGCGGAGCTGATCTTTATCGAAGTCCGGCCAGTAGGTCGGCGTGAAGTAGTATTCGGAATAGGCTCCCTGCCAGATCAGGAAGTTGCTGACGCGCAGTTCACCGCTGGTGCGGATGATGAGGTCAGGGTCGGGGAGGTCGCCCGTGTACATGTAGCTGTTGATGAGGTCTTCGCTGACCTGCTCCGCCGGGATGCCCTCGGCGATGATGCGGCGCACCGCGTGGACGATCTCGTCGCGGCCGCCGTAATTGAAGGCCACGTTCAGGATCAAACGGTTGTTGTTGCGCGTGAATTCGCAGGCGCGGGCGATCTCCTTCTGGAGCCGCGCCGGGACATGATCCAGCCGTCCGATGTGGCGGATCTGCACGCCGTTGTCGTTGAGTTCACGCAGTTCGCGCTGGATGACCGTCTCCAGGATCGACATCAGCAGGCGGACTTCCAGGGGAGGACGCTTCCAGTTCTCGGTGGAGAAGGCGTAGATCGTCAGGATTTCGACGCCGAATTCGACGCAGGCGCGGATGATGCGGCGCAGGTTCTCGGTTCCCTGGCGGTGGCCTTCGGCGCGGGGCAGCCCGCGGGCTTTCGCCCAGCGTCCATTGCCATCCATGATGATGGCGATATGTTTCGGGACATATTGTGGGGGAGTCGGCGCTGCTTCGGTCACGTCGGGGGCCGTCCCAATCATCATCTTGATCTACCTCACTGGAGTCAGCAGCCTGCGTGGTTCATCTGTCTATATGGTACACCGCTGCCCCTGAAAATTCCTTAACGCTTTCTGCGCCTCAAAGCTCCATGATGTCTTTTTCTTTGGCCTTGCCCACCTCGTCGATCTGTCCGATATATTGATCGGTCAGCTTCTGGACTTCGGCCTCACCGCGCTTCAGATCATCCTCGGAGATGAGCTTTTCTTTCTCAAAGTCCTTGAGGTCTTCATTCGAGGCACGGCGGATATTGCGGATGGCGACGCGGGCTTCTTCCATGCGCTTGTGCAGGAACTTCTCCAGCTCCTGACGGCGCTCCCGTGTGAGCGGCGGCATATTCAAACGGATCACGTCGCTGTCCGTGTTGGGGTTCAAGTTCAAGTCGGATTCTTTGATGGCGCGTTCGATGGCTTTGACGGCCGTTTTATCGAACGGGCGGATCAGAATTTGCATCGGTTCCGGCGTGGAGATGGTCGCCAGTTGCCGCAGTTCGGTATCGGTCTCGTAGTAGTTGACGACCAACCGATCCACCAGTGTGGGGCTAGCGCGCCCGCCGCGAATCCCGTGCAGTTCCTCTTCAAGGAAGTGCAGGGTTTGCTTCATTTTGGTTCTGGTTTCATTGAGGATGTCGTTAATCATTGCTGCGATCTCCTTGTCTTCGCGTAAGTGTAAGTATGGCTCTGGTGGGTTTACTTCCAGCCTTCCCAACCGCGTGCCTGCCACGCGGCATACAGCGCAATCGATCCGGCCGTCGCCACATTCAGGCTGGCGAGATGCCCGCGCATCGGCAGCGTCAGCAGCAGATCGCAGGTATCGCGCACCAGACGGCGCATCCCTTCACCCTCGCTGCCCAGCACCAGCCCCAACGAGATGTTCAGGTCGGTCTTGTCGATGGGCAGCAAATCGTCTCCGGCTTCCAGCCCGATGATCCAGACATTCTGCTCCTTGAGTTCCTTCATGGCGTTGACCAGATTGTTCACCTGGGCGACATGCAGGAACTCGACCGCGCCCGACGAGGCATTCACCACGGAGGGGGTGACTTCCACGCTGCGCCGCTCCTGGATCAGCACGCCGTGGATGCCGACCGACTCGGCCACGCGCAGCAGGACGCCGGCGTTCTGCGGGTCTTTGAGCAGATCGAGGATGAGGATGAAAGGTTTTTCACCGCGCTGCTGGGCCAGCGCCAGAATGTCTTCGGTATCGGAATAGGGATACGGCCCGGCGCGCAGCACCGTGTTCTGGTGATTGGCTCCATCGGCCAGATCGTCGATGATGCGGCGGGGCATCCGCTGAATGCGAATGCCGCGTTCTTTCGCCAGCGCCGTGATCTGCCCGACCATGCCGCGCTCTTCGACATTTTCGGCCAGCAGAAGCTGCTCGACGCTGCGCCGGCCCGCCCGCAGCGTTTCCATCACCGCCCAGTGGCCGTAAATGAAGTCCACCATATCCTTACCCGTTTCCGATCATTCGCTTCAATTCACCCGCCGCTATTTTAGCCTGGATGGGGCTGTTTTCTGATGCGACGCATTCAGCACGGTAATCCCCACCAGTTCCGCATCACGGTAGTGATAGATGTTGCCATCGTCTTCCATGATGCTGTCGTTCGCCTGCTGCGGCTTGCGGAAGCTGATGTACAGGACATCCGCCTCCGCATCATAATCCGTCCACATCTGCCGCGCGGGCAGGTTCAGCACTTGATCGATCAGTTCTCTTGAGATCGTGACCACCCTGTTAGTTCACCCGCCAGACTGTGCCATCTGAGCGATCTTCCAGCGTCACGCCCAGCCGCGCCAGTTCGTCGCGGATGCGGTCGCTTTCCGCGAAGTTCTTGTTCTTCCGCGCCTGCTTCCGCAGTTCGATCAGCACTTGGATCAAACCCGCTTCCCGCTGCCCATCGGAACCGGCGCTGTCCTGCGCCGGGATGACCCCCAGCACCTCGCCCCCCAGCCGCAGATAGGCCGCGTCGATGGCTTCCAGGATGGCGCGGCTGACGGCCTGCCCACTGTTCAGCAGCGTGTTGACATCGCGGGTCAGCTCTTGCAGGGCTGCCAGCGCCTTCGGGGCATTGAAGTCGTCATCCATGACCGCGCGGAAATCGGCTTCGGCCTGGGCCAGCCGCTCGCGGAAGCCCCCGCTCTCGTCGCCCGCCGGGGCGCTGGCCTGCATCTGCCGCGCCAGCCGCACCGGGCCATACAACCGCTCCCAACCCGCCTGCGCCGCCTTCAGCGCCTCGGCGCTGTAGTTGATGGGGCTGCTGTAATGCGAGCTGAGCATGAACAGCCGGATGACTTCAGGACGGTAGAGTTTGAGCGCGTCCTTGATGGGCAGGAAGTTGTTCAGGCTCTTGGACATCTTCACGCCATCGATCTCCAGGCTGCCGACCAGCATCCAGTAACGGGCGAACTCGGCATCGTTGGCGCACTCGCTCTGGACGATCTCGCTCTCGTTATGCGGGAAGATGTTGTCCACTCCGCCGCCGTGAATATCGAAAGTGTCGCCCAGGTACTTCTTCGCCATGGCCGAGCATTCGATATGCCAGCCGGGGAAGCCCACGCCCCACGGGCTGTCCCAGCGCAGGATGTGTTCGGGTTCGGCCCGCTTCCACAGGGCGAAGTCTTCCGGGTGACGCTTGTCTTCACGGACGGCTTCGCGCGTGCCGGCTTCGAGTTCCTCGACGCGGCGGTTGGAGAGCTTGCCGTACTCCGGCGCGGTGGTGACATCGAAGTAGACGCTTCCTTCGGAGACGTAAGCATGTCCCTTTTCAATCAGCGTCTCGATCATCTGAATCTGTTCGGGGATGTGCCCGCTGGCCCGCGGCGAAATATCCGGCCGCTGCACCCCCAGCGCATCCATATCGCTGAAGTAGCTGCGGGCATAGGTTTCGACGATCTGCATCGGCACGGCCTGAAGCTGCGTGGCCTTCTTCAGGATACGGTCTTCACCCGTATCCAGCATGTGGCCGACATCGGTGATGTTCTGCACATACAGGACATCGTAGCCGCTGAAGCGCAGATAGCGCACGATGACATCGAAATTGGTGTAGCTCTTGGCGTGCCCGATATGGGCGTGATCGTAAACCGTCGGGCCGCAGACATACAGGTTGACGCGCCCTGGATGGAGCGGTTCAAAGTCCTGTTTCTGACGTCCCAACACGTTGAAAATTCGCAAAGCCATGTGAGTCTGTTCCCTGATTGCCCGCGCTGGCGGGGTGCTGTACCACGGTGTGAGAATTGATGTTCGCAGATTTTAGCGCACTTCGTCAAGGGAGCCTATGCGCGAGTTGGTCTACAATGCGGGAGAGTGGATCGCGCGGAAGAAGGGATCATCATGCGTTCAGTGCGGATTTCCCGGCGGGAATGGCGCGGCGTGTTCGTCTTGGCTGCCGTGTTGATCGTCCTGACGACGCTGCCGTACCTGATCGGCTGGGCGCAGCAGGGGGCGGACTGGCGCTTCAGCGGCTTCCTGTTCGGCGTCGATGACGGCTTCTCCTACCTGGGCAAGATGCGCCTGGGGGCACGCGGCATCCTCGATTTCTACCTGTTCTATACCCCGGAACCCCATGCCCGCGCCGCGCTGGTCTTCCTGCCCTACATCCTGCCCGGCTGGCTGGTCGGCCGCTTCGTGAGTGAGCAGGACCCCGCCCTGGTCGCCGCCCTGACCATCACCTTCCACCTGATGCGGATCGTCTTCAACGGGCTGCTGATCGTCGTGCTGTACCGCTTCATCGCCGTGTTCATCCGCTCGCGGCGGGCACGCCTGCTCGCCCTCCTGCTGGCGACGGTCGGCGGCGGGTTGGGCTGGCTGACTTCGCTGACCCTCGGCAGCGATTGGCTCGGTTCAGTCCCGCCGGAGTTCTACATCCCGGAAGGCTTCGGCTTCCTGATCCTCCTGGGGCTGCCGCATCTGGCCCTGGCCCGCGCAGCGCTCTTGGGTGGCTTTCTGTTCCTGTTCCGCGCCCTGGATGCCGACCGCCCCTGGCGCGATGCGCTGGCTGCCGGGTTATGCTGGTGCGGCGTCGGGCTGATCGTGCCCTTCTATCTGACGGTGATCTACGCGATCCTGGCCGCCTGGGGCGCGGCCTGGTGGTTGACGCGGCGGCAGTTCCCGCTCCGGTTAGCGGTTTATGGCGCGGCGGCGGCCGGTCTGACCCTGCCCTTGTTCGCCTACTTCGCCTGGGTGTTTTCGGCCAATCCGGTCTTCGCCGCCTGGTCTGCCCAGAACAAGCTGCCCTCACCCCACCCGCTCCTGTACGCCGTCTCCTATGGCCCGCTCGTCATCCTGGCCGGGATCGGCCTGATTGCCACCCGCCACGCTGTGACCCCTCCAGCGCGGAGCCTGCTCATCGGCTGGCCGCTGATCGTCCCGGTGCTGGTCTACCTGCCGATGATTGCGGTGCAGCGCCGTCTGGCCGAGGCCGTCATCGTCCCGCTGGCGATCCTGGCCGCCGCCGGGCTGCGCGTCCTCCGGCGGCGGATCGGGCGCTGGAAGACGCGGCTGGTGATCGTCACCCTCTGTCTGAGCAGCCTGCTCTTCAGCCTGGGCGCATTCCTGAATGCTTTCTTTGTGGAGCGTCCCCTGTTCCGCCCGGTGGCTGAGATCGCCATGCTCGATTGGCTCAATCAGAACATCCCGGTGGACGGCGTGGTGCT
>JAEUQZ010000129.1 GCA_016788965.1 Anaerolineae bacterium
GACTTTGTTGAAAAACAGAGCGGGCAGAAAACGAGATAGAATGTCGGAAAAGGAACAACGAGCGAGGGTAGAGATGTCGATCCAGGAACGGTTTCCACAAGCCATACCAGCGGAAACAGAGCGGATCGTGTCAGGCATCCTGCCGGCGGGGAGTGTGTGTCGTTTGCTGGGGGAACGGGGTGAGCAACTGGTCAACGAGGAAGCGTTGCTGGAATTGTATCATCGGGAAGGGCGCGGGGGGATCAACCCGATCATCCTGAGCTTCGTGTCGATCCTGCAATTTCTGGAAGATGTACCGGATCGACAAGCCGCCGAGATGGCGGTGCTGCGGATGGACTGGAAGTATGCGTTGCGTCAGGAGTTGACCTGGGAAGGCTTTCACTACGCCGACTTGTGCAACTTTCGCAAGCGCCTGCGGGAGGGCGGGCAGACGTACCTGATCTTTGACCAGTTGCTAGAGTACCTGCGAAACGAGGGCTATCTGAAGAGCAAGCGGCAACGCACGGATGCCACCCATGTGCTGGCACATATTGAACACTTGAGCCGTCTGGAGTTGGTGTGGGAGACAATTCGGGTGGCGTATGGGAGTGTGGTCAGTGCGGATGCGGCCTGGGTGTTGCAGAGGATACCCTCCAGTTTCAGCAGCAACCACAGTCAACGGCGCTCGGATTATCGCTTGAGCAAGGCGCAACAAGAACAGGAGATGCAAAACGCGGGTCAGGATGGGTATTGGTTGCTGGGGCAGGTGACCCAACACGGTAGTGCGCGTCTGAAAGCATTGCCCGAGATGGCGCTGCTGGAGCGGGTACTGGCTGAACAGTTCGAGCCACCGGGTGCAGATCGAGTGACGGTCAAAGCGCGGGTTAAAGGCAGTGCCTGTGGGGATGTCATCGTCTCACCCCATGACACCGAGGCACGCTACAGCCGAAAGAATGTCTCCACTGAATGGGAAGGCTACAAGGCCCAGGTGACGGAAAGTGTCGATGGACCGGTGACCTTCATCACCGACATCGGCCCGCATAGTGCCATTGAAACCGACAACCAGGCATTAACCACCATTCAGCAACGCTTGGAGGGACGCGACCTGCGCCCCGACCAGCAGTACGTGGATCGCGCCTATTGTAATGGAGCCACGATCCGGGCCAGTCAGCAACACCAGATTGACCTGCGCGGCTCTGTGGCGCAGACTGGCAACAAACCCCCTGGCTTTCGACTGGAAGATTTCGAGATTGACCTGGAACAACGCATCGCCCGCTGTCCACAAGGCAACACTGCCACGATCTTTGCGCCGTCCCAACAACCCGATGTGGCCTTCCACGTCCGCTTTGGTCACCACTGCCAGACCTGTCCGGTGCGGTCACTGTGTACCCAGGAGATGCGCGGGCGCAGTCTGGAAATCTCGCCTTACCATGCCGAGTTAAGTCAACGCCGTCAGTTGCAACGCGATCCCGACTACCTGCGGGATTTACATGCCCGCGCCCGGATTGAAAGTACCATCAGTGAGTTAACCCGTCGGCATGGGCTGCGTCACTGCCGCTATCGCGGTAAGCCCCGGATCACCTTGCAGATGGTACTGGCGGCGATTGCCCTCAACCTCAAGCGCCTGGCTCGCTATCTGAATCCGGACCCCGTTCGCCTTTCGCTTTCGTTTTCGATGATGGGCAACCTGTTTGACTTTTGTGCTGTCCAGTTTTTCAACAAAGTCCTGAAGGTAGCTCTCCCGGATCGTCTGGCTCTCCGCCTCTGGTTGCCCCAGCGCCGCTTGCAGCGCCGCCAGCGCCACGCCCGCATCGGCGTAGCGTTTCCCTGGCTCCTTCTCCAACAGCCGCCCGACAAAGGACTGCCACTCCACCGGAACCGCGCTCACATCCGCCGGCGTCTCCAGGATCGCCTTCACCATCGTCTCGACATTGCCGTGGTAATGTGGCAGCTTACCCGTCAGCAGTTCGTAAGCCATCACACCGACAGCATACAGGTCGGACAGCGGTGTCGCCCGTCCCCCCGCCAGCACCTCCGGCGACATGTAGCCCAGCGTCCCGCCTCCGTCCGCCGCCTGTCCCGCTCGCAGCGCCAGCCCGAAGTCCAGCACCCGCGCCACACCCTGCTCGGTCACGAGTACATTGCCCGGCTTCAGATCGCAGTGGACGATCCCGTGCCGGTGCAGGTACTTCAACGCCTGTAGCACCTGACCGATCAACCCCATCTGCGTTTCGACGGTCTGATCCGAACCTGCTGCCGACAGTTCGCGGGCGTGTTCGATCAGTTCCATCACCAGGAAGGGCTGACCCTCGCCAGCGAAGCCATAGTCCAGCACGCTGATGATGTTGGGATGGCGCAGGCTGGCGAGCGTCTGGAACTCCCGCGCCAATGGAACCAGCAAGTTGGCGCTGGTGGCGCGGCTCATGAACTCGAAGTATTCGGGCGGCACGTTGATGAGCTTGACCGCGACCGTCTGTCCGTTCAGGCGGTCATACGCTCGGTAGACGATCCCCATCCCACCCGCGCCAAGCTGCTCGTGCAGACGGTAGCGGTGGGCTAGGGCAGAGGCGAGGCTCTTTGCGTCCGAATCAGGCATGTTCACAGATATCCCCATCATTACTGAGGCATGGAAAAGGCTGCCCTTGCTAATGCGAGCGCTTCGGCTAGGCTTTGCCCTTCCCCACGCATCATCGCATTCTGGAAAAGCGCGCCCAAACGCCCCTCAAGACGTTCACGCAGCGGTATCAACAGACGTCTCCTGGTAAATGCCTCTGTCGCCGGATGGCGGAGCAGAAAGCCCAGTAGTCCGGCGCTTTCTTCAGGCTGGCCCTCCAGCTCGTTCAGCCACGCGCACAGGGCGAGGATGTGTGTATGTACGCGTTGGCTTTCGATGTTGGAAGCATGTTCAATCGCCTTATGAAGACAGAGGCGCGCCGCTTCTGGTCGCTGCAAGGCAACTTCGGCTTCTGCCACCCAAGCGCTGCACATGGCGATGCCAAGGTGAGAGGAAAAACTGTGAGCAATCGCAAGGCTGTCGCTGAAGCTCTGTTTTGCTGCGTCAGGATTGCTTTCGAGCAGTGCGATTTGTCCCAGCCCGATAAGTGCAGTGATTTTGTCGAGCGTAAACTCATTGTCTTCGTACACGGTGAGCGATTGATCAAAGTGGCTTCGTGCTGCTGCAAGATTGCCAGCTTCCGTTTCGACCGCAGCCAAATGGGAGTATGCATTGGCTATAAAGAAAGGCTCGTTGGTCACCTGTGCCTGCTGGAGCGCGTCTTCGGCGTACTTTCGCGCCTCGGAAGTCTGACCTACTGCCAGCAGCACCTCCGCCAGGCAGTACAACGCACCTGCAATATAGCCCGGCATATCCTGTTCTACCAGACGCAGATGTGTAAGCGCCTCGTGCAAATGCGCTTCGCTCAACGCATAGTCCCCCAATTCATAGTGACTCATGGCAATGTTCAGCAGAGCGACGCCAGTCGCTGCTTTTGCCCCTACCGCCTGAAAAATGGCGAGGGCTTGCTGCTGATAAGTCAGTCCTCCTCGGTTATCACCCTGGTCCTCTCGCATGTTAGCAAGATTCACCAGGGCGATGGCACCCCCCAAACGGTCGCCAGTCCTTTGAGCGATCTCGATTGCCTCGCGGTAATGCAATTCAGCAGCAGCCGGATCGTCATCGCGCACCAGATTTGCGAGCGAGTTAAGAGAATTGAAGATGCCATCACTGTGTCCGACTTCGCGAGAAAGCCTGAGTGCCGTCTCCAGATGAATTCTGGAAGTTTCCACTTCTCTCAGCGCACCCGTGATGCCGCCCAGACTAAGGCGGCAGTTAGCCTGACCTTGGAGATCGGCTAGCTTTTCAAAGAGCAAAAGAGCACGTTGACTGTAGTCTCTGGCACGCGCGAAGTCGCTATCACCATACAGTTCACCCAGCGCATGCAGGACTCTGGCGGTAGTCTTGTCATCGTTTAGCTTCAAGGCGAGCGCATATGCCTCGTCAAGATGCAGGCGTGCAGTGTCTACTTCAGCCAGTGTCCGTTCGATATTGTGCAGCCCGACAAGGCATTGGAAAATACCATGATCATCCTGCGCCTGCCGCGCCAGCGCCATGCTCTCCTCGTAACACATTCTCGCGAGTGGATATTCTGCCAGCGATTTGAGCGCATCCCCCTTAATCTTGAGCAGCCACATACGTGCGTCCTGGTCAACATCTCGCAAGTTGTCAAGCACCTGATCGGCAAGCAGGATTGCATCCCGATAAGCTCCGCGCGTTTGCATCTGTTCCGCTGCCTGACGTGCGTAGTGCACGCTCTTTGCGATGTTACCTGCTGCGTACCAGTGGTCAAACAGCGTTTGCGCGTAGATGGGCTGATCAGGATGGACGCTTTCGATGACTTTGGCGACGCTTCGATGCACTAATTTTGTCTCCGCCGGGTCCATGCCCACCAGCAGACCTTCACGCAGCTTGTCGTGGGCGAAGCGCCAACGCTCGTCCTGAATGTCGAGCACGAAGGCATCGCCGCAAACTTGCAGCCATTCGCTCACTGTATGATTGGGCAGCAGGGCGCGATTTGCCCCGACCAGTGCCTCGATCACAGGTTGATCGAGCTGCCGTCCGGCAACCGCCGCCAGCCGCAGCAGCCCTTGTCCCCAGTCCGGTACGCGTTCCAGCCGACGCCGCACGATTTTCTGGATGCCGCCCGCCAGGATCGAGCGAGGCAGCGTCATCTGCCCGATGTCGCCCAGCCGCCCGGCAGCCTCTGCCAGTGCGCGAACGACTTCGACCATGAAGAACGTGTTGCCCTCGGTCTCCTGCTGCAAGCGCTCGACAATCACTGGGTCGCGCCCGCCTTCGCCCAGCATCCCTGCGCTCAGTTCCGCCACTTCATCCGCGCTGAGACGCTCCAACAGCATCGCCTGCATATCGGACAGCTCGTCCGGCAGATGCGGGCGTTCATCGCTGCGGTAGTTGGCGACCACCTGCAGCGGCAGCTCGCCGCACATGCCGTTCAGCCGCTTGAGCGGTTCCAGACTCTCCTGTGACCACTGCAAGTCTTCCAGCAGCAGCAGCAGAGGGTTGGATTGCCGCATGAAGACATCAAGGATCGTCAGCGCCAGACGCTGCTGACCGGCTTCGCCCGTCAGTTCCGGCGCATCGGGGATGTCCCGTTCCAGCAGCGCAGCCATGTCCGGCACGACCGGCTTGAGGATGCCGGCTTCCAGATCGCTCATCTCCACCGTCAACGCCAACCGGCGCAGCGGCTCGCGCCACAGTTGGTAGGGCAACCCGCCGCCCTCCACCGCCTGACCCCGCAGCACCTGGAAGCCTTCCACCTGCGCCTGGGTGCGGAGTTCATCCAGTAGCCGCGACTTGCCCACCCCACTTTCCCCGCCGACCAGCCAGCTTGAGCCTTGACCCTCTTTCGCGCTATTCAGGGCGTTGCTGAGTTCCGCCAGCTCCCGTTCCCGCCCGACGAACGGCGCGGCCTGAAGGTAGCTCTCCCGGATGGAGACGCTCTCGGTTTCAGGTTGTCCCATCGCCGCTTGCAGTGCTGCCAGAGCCTCGCCCGCGCTCGCATAGCGTGCCCCTGGCTCCTTCTCCAACAGCCGACCGACGAACCCCCGCCATTCCTCCGGAATCGGGTCGAGATCGGCAGGCGCTTTCAGGATCGCCTGCACCATCCCATCCAGGCTGGCAAGGTAATGCGGCAGCTTACCCGTCAGCAGTTCGTAAGCCATCACCCCCACCGCGTACAGGTCGGACAGCGGTGTCGCCCGTCCCCCCGCCAGCACCTCCGGCGACATGTAGCCCAGCGTCCCGCCGCCATCCGCCGCCTGCCCGTGCCGCAGCGCCAGCCCGAAGTCCAGCACCCGTGCCGCACCCTGCTCGGTCACGAGTACATTGCCCGGCTTCAGATCGCAGTGGACGATCCCATGGCGGTGCAGGTACTTCAACGCCTGTAGCACCTGACCAATCAACCCCATCTGCACGTCCACCGCCTGATCGCTCCCTGCCGCCGACAATTCGCGGGCGTGTTCGATCAGTTCCATCACCAGGAAGGGCTGACCCTCGCCAGCGAAGCCGTAATCCAGCACGCTGATGATGTTCGGATGGCGCAGGCTGGCGAGCGTCTGGAACTCCCGCGCCAGGGGAACCAGCAGGTTGGCGCTGGTGGCGCGGCTCATGAACTCGAAGTATTCGGGCGGCACGTTGATGAGCTTGACCGCGACAGTCTGTCCGTTGAGGCGGTCATACGCTCGGTAGACGATCCCCATCCCACCCGCCCCCAGTTCCTCCTGGAGCCGGTAACGGTGGGACAGGATCGGCAGCACAGACTGATCCTGATCGAACATAGATTTTTCCTTGCGCTGGTCAGGGCAAAGTGGTTTTGGGAAGTGCCTCGCGCAGCCAGGTCAAAGCTGCTTCACGCTCGAAGAACAACTGAACCTCGATCTGTGGATGAGTCGAGCGGCTGTGGGCCATGCCCATCCGGGCTGTGACCTGTCCGGAGTGCTGCGCGGAGACGACCAGCGCCAGCCGGATATTCAGTCCGGGTCGCGACGCCAGCAGCTTATCGATCTGCGTTTGTCCCATCTGAGTGATACCGATGTTGAAGATTTCCCGACCGCTCAGGCACAAAAAGCTGACGCTGACCCCTTTGGAGGACAGGTCATGCAGCGCCAGATAGGTGCGGTCATCCGGCCAACTCTTGAGCGTCTTGAGGATCGATTCGCGCCAGGGCATCAGGCTGCCAGGGCCGATGTTGCTGATGGTGTAATTGACGATGGCCCCGTCTTCCAGAACACCGCGCTCGATACCGGGATAAAGTCGTTCGGCCTCCATGTGGACTGCTCCTTGCACTGCTTCCGCTTTCATACAGTGTAGTGCGTTAATGTTTATTACAACGTTGAGCTTGTGGATATTTCACCAATTTCACAAAATCCTTTCCTCACGATGACCGGGCGGTAGGCGCAGCGCATCAGACCAGGCTGCTGCGGCGCACATATTCCAGCAGGACGAGCAGCAGGTCTTCCCCGTCTGCGTTTATTTTGCGGCATACCCACAAAGTCGGCAGACGGGGAACAGTCGAGTGGTTATTGGCAGTTGGCGGCGTAGAAGCCCAGCGTGTTTAGGATCGGGTACAGCACCGGGATCCGGCACCACAGGTTGAGGGTATCGATCACCAGTACGCCCGCGATTGTGCCGCAGCAGCAGAAGAAGGTCAGCGCCGCGCAGCCGATGATGATCCAGCGCGTGTTACTGCGCGGTTCCTCTTCGCGGACGGCATAGGGGTCATACTCGTAGCCCGCTGGAGCCGCTGGCGGGGAAGCCGGGCTGTAGGCCGGCTGCTGCCCTTGCGGTTGGGCATACGGGCTGTAGGGCTGCTGCACGCCGGGGACGGCTGGCGCCGGTTGACCCGGATCACGCGGGACGGGGGAGGCCGCTGTCGCCATGAGGTCAGGCCGGGCCGAGGCCGCGCCGCGCACCATCTCATAATTCAGCGTCACCGTCTCACCCAGGCCGATCATGTCGCCGTTCTGCAGAGGCTTCGCGCCCGTCAGCCGTTGGCCGTTGATGAACGTCCCATTGGTCGAGCCGAGGTCTTCAATCGTGAATCCACCCATACCGCGCGTAAACCGCAGATGATGGCGGCTCACTTCGGGATCATTGATGGTGATGTCGTTGGTGATGTCGCGCCCGATGGTGACGATGTCTTTGTTCAGATCGTAGGTCTGATTAGGCGATGGCCCTCGGCGGACGACCAGACGAAAGCTGTCGGTCCCCTGCTGCATATCCGGATTCCTCCCGACGTGGATGAGAACGTCCTTTGATTATAACCACGTCGAAAGCGGATGGGCAAGCACACGGCGGCATGGCGACGGGCAGTCGGCCTATTCTGGCGCGTTGGCGCAAACCGTTGTATGGTTTTTCTGAGTTCACTTGGAGGTTGATCGCCATGCGTCGCTTTGTATGCCTGCTGATCCTGCTGACCCTCCTGCCCGTCAGTACGGCGCAGTTCCAGGATGCGCCAGAGCGCCCCTTCCGGCTGGGATTCACCCCCTTTCCCTACGAGATCAGCATCGAGGCGGTGGAGTACACCTACGACCGCATCCGCGAAGATGCCGACCTGATCGTGCAGCACTTCGATAACGGCGTTCCCTGGCCGGAGGCGCTGGCCGGTACGCCTTACTCCAAGCAGATTCAGGATGATTGGTCCTACCGCCGCTACCTGACCCCCGCCGACCACGAACTGATCGTGACCGTGACGCCGATCAACTTCCGGCGCGATGGATTAGCCGCCTACCGCGGCGAGGCTGACGATATGCCCCTGCCCGCCCCCTGGGATGGCTACAGCTTCGATCATCCCGACGTGTACACGGCCTTCCTGCGCTACTGCCAGGACATCATCGATTACTTCCAGCCGGATACCTTCCTGTTCGGCATCGAAGTCAACCTGCTGATGAAGATTCGTCCCGACCTCTGGGAGAGCTACATGACCCTCCACCGCCAGATGTATGCGGCGCTGAAGGAAGCCTATCCCGATCTGACGCTGATGGTTTCCGTGACAGGTATCGACCTGCTCGAAGGCTACACCGAGGTCGATCACGCTGACCAGATGCGGGCGCTGGCCGATATCCTCCCCTACACCGATGTACTCGGCCTGTCGATCTATCCCTACATGACCCGCTACATGACCGGCCCGCTGCCGGGCGACATGTTCGACCAGTTGGCCGCGCTGACGGATAAGCCCATCGCTGTCACCGAGACGGGTTATCCAGCGCAGACCTTCCATATTATGGTGGGCGATACCCGCGTGGAGATGACCTCGGACGCCCAGAAGCAGGCCGACTACATCGCTTTCCTGCTGGATGCCGCCCAGGAGTACGACTTTCTGTTCGTGGTCAACTTCGTCCTGCGGGATTATGACCGGCTCTGGGAGGCCATCGGCGGTCAGGAAGACCTGACCATCGCCTGGCGGGACACCGGCCTGTATGACGAAGGCGGCGCGGCTCGCGCGGCGCTCGACCTGTGGCGCGAGGCGCTCGCCCGCCCGTTAAAGCAGCCCTAGCGCAATCATAAGGACGATTCTTGCGGGAGCGATCCGGCAGGTCGCCATTACCCAAATTTGCCCGGCGCCATCGACCGACGATTTCCCAGAATTGTTTGGGATATCCGAACACCTGTTTGCTTATCCCAGCCGAACATCTGGGCGGATATCCCCAGTTAATCCAAAGGGATTATCTGGGGAAATAGCATCTGTCGATAACCTGTCGATAACTTTACCCAAATTGTCGATAACCTGTCGAAAGCGACTCCCCTGTCTGTCAATAACCCGGTCGGTTGTATCCCAATTGGACAGAACGATTTCCCAACCCGAACGACTGTGAACAGCCTGCCTGTCGAAACTGTCGAAAACCCGGCAAGTTATCGACAGCCCCCTGTCGATAACTTCTATCCCACCTGTCCCACATCGAGGCTCCAATTTGGATGAAATGGGGATATCGTCAGGATGGGCAGGTCGATCTTGCGATATGTATCCCACCTTGCGGCGATCCTTACAAAGTTATCGACAGTTTCGACAGCCCCTACTAGAACTACTACCTTTATTAAGAGCAATCCATTGGGAGAACGATTTTCAGGAAAGACCAGCCGCCTGGAATCGTTCCCTTAACTCAGGCGTTCCAGGATCGTGCCTGTGCCCATCCCACCGCCGCAGCACATGGTCTGCAAGCCGAAACGCTTGTCATGCGTTTCGAGCGCGTGCAGCAGGGTGGTCATCAGGCGTGCGCCGGATGCGCCCAGCGGATGCCCCACGGCAATCGCGCCGCCGTGGACGTTGACCCTGCTCATATCGGCGCCGGTCTCGCGCTGCCACATGGCGATCACGGTGGCGAAGGCTTCGTTGACCTCGAACAGGTCGATCTGGTCGAGGGTCATCCCGGCTCGGTTGAGCGCCTTTTTAGTCGCGCCGATGGGGCCGGTCAGCATCAGGTGGGGATCGGAGCCGACCGTGACCATGGAGACCAGCCGGGCGCGGGGACGCAGGCCGAGCATGGCGGCTTTCTCGCGGCTCATCAGCACCAGAGCAGCCGCGCCGTCGGTGATCTGGCTGCTGTTGCCGGCGGTGGTCACGCCATCGCCGCTGAAGGCTGCGCCGAGCGTCGCCATCTTTTCGAGCGAGGCATTGGGTCGAACACCCTGGTCGCGCGTCACGGTGATGGGCTTGCCGTCTTCGTCCTGCCCATCCTGCGGCAGGACTTCCTGATCGAGCCAGCCGCTAGACTGGGCACGCGCGGCCTTCATGTGGCTGTCGTAGCCGATCTGATCGACTTCGGCGCGGCTGATGCCCCACTTCTGGGCGATTTCATCAGAGGCGATGCCCTGGGGGACGATGTTGTAGGCTTCCATCACCCGGTCGGTGAAGGGATTGCCGCCCGCCAGGCTCGAACCCATCGGCACACGGGTCATGCTCTCGACACCGCCAGCCACGACGATTTCGGCCTGGCCGCTGGCGATCATAGCCGCGGCCAGGTGGACAGCCTGCTGGCTGGAGCCGCACTGGAAATCGACGGTGGTGGCCGGGACCTCGATGGGCAGACCGGCATCCAGCACGACGTTCCGCGCCAGATTGAAGGTCTGCTCCATAGCCTGGCTGACGCAGCCCATGATGACGTGATCGATCTGCGCCCCATCGATCTGTGCCCGCGCCAGCGCCTCGCAGAGGGCATTCGATCCCAGCCGGACGGGATGCACCTCGCGGAGCCAGCCGCCACGCCGTCCCAATGGGGTGCGTACTGCCGAGACAATGACAACTTCGCTCATTTTAGGGACTCCTGTACTCGATTATTTGTGGTTTCACCAATCTGTATCCGCTATCGGAAGTGATCTGCGACCCAGATCACTTGATTCTAGTCAGAAATGTCGCTGTTGTCGTCAGTGTCGTCCGTGTCGGTGAAGCGGACAGCCTTTAGCTTTTAGTCGATAGAGAGATTGGAAAAGTTAGTGTTTGATAGTTTATGGTTGATAGAAAAATGCGGTGATAGGTGAGAAATGTGATAAGAATGATAAGAATGAGAATGTGAGAATCGTCCGAAATGTCGTCCAAGTCGTCCATGCCGGACGGAAAAATTGGCACAAATGGCGGCAATTGCGGCAGCGGCAGAACGGCAATTTTGTGCCAAAGTCCTCGCATGTAAGCAGTGTTTTGCCAGAAATGCTGCAAATACCGCAAATGCTGCAAGTGCAAATCGGCGAAAAGTTGCAAATGCGCCGCCAGACACTCAAGTGATCTGGCTGCCGAAAAGCCATGTCCACTGAAGGGACAGCAGAGACAAATCGCTGGTCGATCACGGTCTCTCCATCTCGACAGGGCGGGTGTCTTGTTGCGGAAACTGCGGCAGTTGCGGAACGGCAATTCGATGCCAAATGCCTTACATGCAAGGTACGGTTGTTGCAGTTGTTGCAGTCGGTGCAGTTGCAATTCGGTGATTCATGCAACTGCAATGGGGTGCGATATTTGCAGACGATAGGTTGTGAAGGTGCAGCGGCGGGCGGGCAAAAGCCCATCCCGACCCATCCGTAAATACAGCGTAGCACAAAATGAGGCGGTTAGGGTGACATTTTGTCTACTTTTGCGCCATAAAATCGGAGAGAAGAAGAAAAGGCAAATTGAACCACAGAGACACAGAGAAGAAGAAAAGAAGGATTGAACCGCCAAGATACGGTGTTGAAAGTCAAGTAGGAAGTTGTGCCTCAAGTGACTTGAAATAGAAATCGGGATC
>JAEUQZ010000012.1 GCA_016788965.1 Anaerolineae bacterium
ACTGGTTCCGTTGGGGGATAAGCTTCACTTCCTCTTGAACGAACCTATGCTGGATACTCATCCCGATTTTACTGCTGCAGACGGTGCTGTACAGGAGCCGGTCTTGCAGGCCATCCGGCGTGGTCAATCCACTGGTGAAGTCCGCACTGATCTCACTGCCGAATGGATACTCCACCATATGAACTATGCCCTGTTTGCCACATGGCAGAGCGTCCACGATGGTTTTGTGGCCCGTCGAGATGCGCCGCGCCTGCTGGCGACAACCTTATGGGGGGGTATTGCCGCTCGCTGACCCACGTCCAACAACCACATTTTGCATCATAAGTGGCGGGCTGAATCGCTCTACCCTGGCTTTCGGCTTGCCTGTCTCAAGGAGCTTGTCATCATGTCCCACCTGGTTCAGCCGTTACAGGATCGCATCGTGTCACTCGATGTGCTGCGTGGCTTCGCCCTATTCGGTGTGCTGCTGGTGAATATGCTAGATTTCAGCGGCTCGGCGCTTCGCACTGGCACAGTCGGGATACGCGGCAGTGAGTTCGACCAGATCATCGATGTTGCCGTAGTCTTTCTGGCCGTGACCAAGTTCTACCTTTTGTTCAGCTTCTTGTTTGGGGTGGGATTCGCCGTGCAGATGCGTCGCATGGAGTCCGGGCAACGCCCGTTTGTCGGCTTCTATCTACGCCGTCTGGTCGTTTTGTTCGTGATCGGTCTGGCCCATTCGATTCTGCTCTGGGATGGGGATATTCTGCGACTCTATGCGATAGCCGGTTTGTTCCTGCTCTTGGTACGTCGCCTTTCGACCCCGGTGCTGTTGGGACTGGCTGCCGTCATCACCCTCGGCGGACTGGCCTTCTTTAGCCTCGTCCCAAATGTGGACCAGTTCAGTGAGATGCTCAATACCCAGGCCGTGCAGTTGTACACCAGCGGCTCGTATGCTGACCTGATCAGCTATCGCGCCAGCCAGCAGTTTGTGCTGGATATTCAGATTCCGATGGTGCTGGTCATGTTCCTGCTGGGGCTGGCCGCTGGGCGCAGCGGGTGGCTCGACCAGCCCGAACGGTATCAACCCGTCCTGCGCCGTTGGTGGAAGTGGGCTTTGCCTGTCGGTTTGCTGGGCAATGTGCTGCTGCTCGTCGGCTACAGCACCAATGCTGCCTGGCTCATCAGCCTGGGCATCCATGTGGGCGCACCAGCCTTGAGCTTCATCTACTTGAGCGCCGTGCTGCTGAATGCAGGCAAACTGCGTGCCCTGGCTCCAGTTGGGCAGATGGCACTCACCAATTATCTGACCCACTCGCTCGTCTGCACAACCTTGTTCTACGGCTATGGTTTCGGTTGGTATGATCGCCTCTCGCCTGGGCTGACTGTCCTGCTGGTGGTCGTCATCTTCGCCGTGCAGATGGTGGTGAGCCGCTGGTGGATGCAGCCATTCCGGTTCGGGCCGGTAGAGTGGGTCTGGCGTTCGCTGACTTACGGTCGGATTCAGCCCTGGTTCCGGGCGCAGACCGAAGGTGCATGATTACTGTGTGGCTGAAACAGAACACCTGTGCTATCCTGATTCCAGACCACCTATGCGAGAGGAGATGATCCCATGAGCGCCGATGCTTTTCGCCAGTTGTATGCCTATCATTTTGCCGAGAATCGCCGCTTGTGGGAGTGGTATATCAGCGACCTTTCGGATGAGCAGTTCACTCAGAATACGGCCTACTCGGTCGGATCGGTTCGCAATCAGATCGTCCATCTGATGAGTGTGGATGATACGTGGTTCAGCGGTCTGCGCGGCGTCGAAATCCCGGAGCCACTTGATCCAGCAGGTTTTACTGACCGGGAGCAGATTCGCGCCTACTGGGATGGCGTCGAGGGGCGAATGCGGGTCTATCTGGACGCCCTGCGGGACGATATGCTGTTCCTGAAGCCCTTCCCTGAAGGCGAAGACGAGAACCTGATCGTGTGGCAGGTGCTGATCCATGTCGTGAATCACGGAACCGATCATCGGGCGCAGATACTCCGCAGCATCAACGATCTGGGGTTCAGGACAGGGCCGCAGGATTACATCTTCTACGTGTACGATCACCCGTAGAGGAGGCTGTGCGGTGGGTTTCCTGAAACGCGGAAATTCATGCTACAATCAGGTTGATCTTGTCCGAACAAGCTGGCCTGTATTGAAAGACGCATGGACACCCGGTCTGATGTCCTCTGGCGCGTGAACAACGAGTACCGCAAGCGGCTGTCCCAGGCGCAGACGTATCTGGATTTATTGGAACAGATCGTTCTCGCCAACGGTGATTCCAGCCAGTACCAGCTTGTGGATTTGCTGCGCTATGCCCGCAGTCAGGTGAGCCAGTTGGTGGAAGAACACCGCAACTGGCGCTACCTCTTCTACTATGAGTCGCCGGAGACCAAGCGGATGGTGCAGGGCGACCGCGCCGTCAGCCAAGCCCTGGCTCGCTTCAGCCGGATGCGCTACAGCCATCAGAACCGCCTGAATGACCTCTACAGCCTGCTCGATCAGGCTCCCCGGCCTGATCCACAACTGACGCGCGTCCCGACGGGCGATCTGTGGACGATGACGGCCTACGCGCTGGACAGTCTGGCCGGGTTCGGCGATTACCTCAACAGCCTCGAACCGGTGACTTAGGCCGCGGCGAGCGTGCCTTTCCAGCGCCACAGGAACAGCATGGCCGCCAGCGCAAAGCCTGCGCCCATCACGAAGGGGGCGGCCGGGCCGAAACCCGTCCAGCCGCCGATCCCCTGCCAGACGATCCCGGCCAGAAGGCTGGCCGGAAACGCCGCCAAGCCGATGGTCGCGTTGTAGATGCCGTAGGCTGTGCCGCGCTGCGCTGCCGGGACAAGATCAGCGACGAAGGCTTTGGCTGCGCCCTCGAAGGTGGCGTAATACAGGCCGTAGAGCGCGTACAGCGCCCAGATTTGCCAGCCCGTGGCGGCCAGCGCGAACCCCAGGTAGATCAGCCCATAGACCGTCCAGCCCATGAGGATGACCCGCCGCCGCCCGATCCGGTCGGAGAGCGCCCCGGCTGGGCCGGAGACGAGGGCGTACACGAGGTTGAAGCTCATCAGCATTCCCAGGACGCCCGTCAGACTGAGGCCGCGTTCCTGCGCCCGCAGGATGAGGAAGGCGTCGGCGGAGTTCCCTAGCGTGAAGATCAGGGCGATCCAGAGGAAGCGGCGGAAGCTGGGCGGCATCTCGCGCAGACTCAGGCGGGGACGGGCGATGTGTCCGGTGATGGGCGTATCGCGCGCACCGAGGCTGAGTACCAGCACGGCCAACACGGCCGGGATGATGCTGATGAGGACGAGGGTCTGGAAGGTCTCGCGGGTGAGCGTCAGGGTCTCGGCCTGGGTCGCCAGGATGACCAGCAGGGCGATCCCCAGACCGATGAACGCGCCGAGGGTATCGCCGGCGCGGTGCAGCCCGAAGGCCAGCCCGCGAAAGCGCGGGTCGATGCTGTCGGCGATGAGGGCGTCACGCGGGGCGGTGCGGATGCCTTTGCCGATCCGGTCGGCGAAGCGCACGGCCAGCACGGCCGGCCAACTGGCCGCCAGATAGAGCAGCGGCTTGACGAGGGTGGAGATGCCATAGCCCAGCACGGTCAGCCGCTTGCGCTGGCGCAGCACATCGGACAGCCAACCGGAGAAGACTTTCAGCAAACTGGCGGTGCTATCGGCGATGCCTTCGATCAGGCCGATGACGTTGGTGCGGACGCCCAGCACATTTGCCAGGAAGAGCGGCAGGAGATTGAAGATCATCTCGCTGGAGATATCGGTCAGGAAGCTGGTGGCGGTGACGATCCAGACGTTGCGGGGGAGAGTCCGCAGCGTTGGGCGCTCTGAAGATGGGGCTGGGGTCATGAGGAACCTTCCTTACAGCGCGGCGTGTACAGCGGCCAGCAGCGTCGATTCCTGACCGGGCAGGACGGTACGCGGATCGAGCAGCAGGCGGCCGTCGGCGATGCGGGCAATCACAGGCGGATCCCCCAGGCGGAGCCGGGCAGCGACCACATCCGGCGCGGGGACGGTCAGGGCGACCAGCGCCGTGGGCAGCGTCTCACCGGGGAGGCTACCGCCGCCGACGGCTGACTGCCCATGGATGACCTGCCCGCCGAGAGATTGCGCCCAGCGTTCTGCGGTGGCGCGGAGGTCGTCCAGCGGGCGGGCGATCATCTGCCAGATGGGGATGTGCGTCACAGCTTCGCCGCGACGGTAGTGATCGAACGTGGCGCTCAGCCCGGCCAGGCAGAGCTTGTCGGCGCGGATGGCTCGCGCCAGGGGATGCTCGCGCAGGCGCTCGACCAGGGCGGCGCGTCCGACGATGATGCCGGCCTGCGGCCCGCCGAGGAGCTTGTCCCCGCTGAAGGCCACGAGATCGCAGCCGGCGTGGAGGCTTTCCTGCACGGTCGGCTCGTGTTCCAGCCCGTAGGCAGCGGTGTCCAGGAGCGCCCCACTGCCCAGGTCATCGACCAGCAGGAGGCCGTGGCCGTGAGCGACTGCAGCCATCTCGGTTAGCGAGGCGCTCTCGACGAAGCCGATCTGCTTGAAATTCGAGGCGTGGGCACGCATGAGCAGGGCGGACTGTGGCGTGATGGCCCGCGCGTAGTCGGCGGCGCGGGTGCGGTTGGTTGTACCGACTTCGACCAGCCTGGCGCCGCTTTGTTCCATGACTTCGGGGACGCGGAAGCCGCCGCCGATCTCGACCAACTGGCCGCGCGAGAGGATCGCTTCGCGCCCCTGGGCGAAGGCCGAGAGGATCAGCACCAGGGCAGCGGCGTTGTTATTGACGACGAGGGCGGCTTCTGCCCCGGTGATCTCGCTGAGCAGTTCGGCGGCGTGGCGCAGACGGCTGCCGCGTTTGCCGGTCTCCAGGTCGAATTCCAGCGTGCTGTACTGCCCGGCGGCCTCAGCGATGGCGCTCTGGGCGGCCTCGGAGAGCGGGGCACGACCCAGGTTGGTGTGGATGATGATGCCGGTGGCGTTGATGACCGGGCGCAGGGTGGGTGTGAAGCGTTCGCGGAGGGCATCGGCGGCCTGTTCCAGGAGGGAGTTGGCTTCGGCTCCGCTCGGTTCTCCGGCGCGGAGGCGTTCCCGCGCGGCGTTGAGCGCGGCGCGGAAGGCTTCCAGGGTCGAGTCGCGGCCGTAGCGGGCGATCAGTTCGGCGCCGACCGGACTGGTGAGCAGGCTTTCAACCGAGGGCAGGGCGCGGAGGGGGTTAGTTGCTCCGTTCATTGCGGATTTCCCGTGAGCGCAGGAAGGCTTCGATGATGATGAAGAGCAGGGCGACCAGGATCACCATCGGCAGGGTGAGGACGCGAGGAATCTGGAGCCAGGCGCACATCACCACGAAGAGGCCAATCCAGATGCTCTGGCGGACGATGACTCCACCGGGGGGCAGATCGGCGGTGACGGGGGTGAAGCGCACATTCAGGTAGCGGACGAAGGGCAGGACGGTTCCGGTGATCGCCAGTTGGAGCAGGATGAAGAACAGCCAGCGCTGGCCGACGAGGGGCAGCGAGGTGGTCACGAGCTGGTACAGCCCCAGCCAGCCGATCAGCATAAACACCGCGCCGGCGATCAGCACGCCGATGTGATCGGGGGGGATGCCGTCTACCGGGGTATAGCGATCCGGCTCGCGCTCTTCGGGGTCGTGGGTTTCAAAGTCGGTCATGGGTACGAGTATAGCAGATCGCGGGAGGAGGAGGAGTTGATAGTTAGTAGTTTATAGAAGTAGCTTTTAGACGATAGTTTTTAGCTTATAGCTGGGAAAAGCGAATTGTCCGAAATGTCGTCCATGCCGGACGGACGAATTGGCGCAAATGGCGGCAATGGCGTCAGTGCCGTCAGGGTTGGAAACGCCTGTTTGTGTCATTTCCCCGTGAGACGGGCAGTCCTCGATGGCGAAATGCTGCAAATGCAAATCGCGCGAAATGTTGCAAAAGTTGAAAATGTTGCAGTTGTTGCAGTTGCAATTCGGTGATTCTTGCAACTGCAATGGATTGCGAAATTCGCGCTCGATAGGTTGTGAAGGTGCGGCGGAAGAAGTTTATAGTCAATAGTTGATAGTTTATAGAGAAATACGGTTCATGACCCGTTTCTCCATGCATTCCCTACGATAGCACAAAATGGGGCGGAAAGGGTGACATTTTGGTAACTCTTTTGAGAGGGAGGCGGGAAGGCCAGAATGTCCGCCGAAGATGTCGGGGGAGAGTCGCGTCTGGACGGAAGACATAACACGATTGTTATGAAATTTACGATCTTCGCTGGCGAGGTGGATTTAGAATAAGATTCATGACATCCGAATGCCTGAAAGTATTACATTTCGTAATGCGTGAACGGTTGGAATTCATAAATACTCATCCTGTTTGGGGATGGCTTCGGGTATGATACGACGTTCAACGGAAAAGTGAGACCATAGTGCCTGTTCTACTGCTCGCTCAAGGTGACATCGCATCGAGAGATTTGCTGAAGAAAGCCATCGTCGCCCGTTATGGGCTGCGTCCGCCGGTGCTGGAAAGCCTGGTGATCCAGTTCAAGGGACGAGTCCGCGCCCGGCTCGGCCCGATTGCCACCTGGGTTCCGGTGGAGGCGACCGGGCGCTTCCTGTTCCCCAGCGCCATGCGTTGGGATTTCATGGTGAAAGCGGTCGGCGTGCAGATCGGCAGTGGGATCGAAGCCTTCGACGGTCAGGTCTACCGCACGGCTCGCGGTGGAAAATTGCCTGCGGCCATCGATAACCCGGTCGCCATCCGCTCGATGCAGGAGCGGCTGTGGGCTATCGCCGCTGTGATGCTGACGCCGCTGGGCGAGGATTTCGTCCGGCTGGAAGTGGCGGGCGAGGCCATGCTCCAGGCACGTAACACGCGCTTCGACGGCGCGGTCTGCCTGAATGTGCGCGAGGATGGGGCGCTGGATCACGTCGAAGTGCGCTGCCTGAACCCGGATACCGATTTGCAGCAGGTCTTCCGCTTGCAGCTTTCCGACGATCTGCGTCCGTTCGATGACCTGATCCTGCCGGCGAAGATCAACGCCTTCTGGGATGATGACCCCTACTTCGAACTCGAACCTGTTCATACCGAGGCCAACCCCACCATCCCGGAAGCGGTCTTCGCGCTCAACGCCGACTGATCTACCCCGCGCTATAATGAGGATCACTACCGTTCGATGGACGCGAGGTGATCTCCAGCGCGATGCTCCCCTACCGCCACTTCCGGCAGATGCTTTCGATCCAGGCGAAGGCCGCTGCCGAAAAACCCTTTCTGATCCTCCCCAATGCGGGCGGTGAGGCGCTTTCCTACGCCGAGTTCAACGCCCGCGTTCACCAGACCGCCCACCTGCTGCACAGCGACCTCGGCCTGCGCCGGGGCGATCCGCTGGGGGTGATGGGCGCGGTCGATGCCGACCTGCTGGTGATCGTCTGCGCGGCCTGGGTGGTCGGGCTGACGGTGTATCCGCTCCGGTCAGGACGACCAGCCCCGCAGGGCTGTCGCGTGGTCATCGCCCAGGCGGAAGTGTTCGATCCCGCCCTCGCGCCCACCGTGATCCAGGTCGGGGGCCGTCCACGGGGCGATGTGCCCTTTTTCCACGACATGGTGCGCGGCCTGCCCAACACCTTCTATAGCGATGAGGCTGAGCCGGCGCTGGATGATGCGGCGCTGGCCGTGGCCTCGATTGGTGAGGGAGGGCGCTGGGGGCAGGTATCGATGCGGGGTTTGCTGAATGGGGCGCTGCGGCTGGCGTTGGCGCAAGGCAGCCTGGGCGGTCAGCGGGTGATCGGGACGGCGGCGCTGGACGACCTCGCCAGCCTGAGCGCGGTCATCCTGATGCCGCTGCTGACGGGCGGCACGGTGACGCTGCTGACGGCGTTCGAGCCGGGAACCTTCTGGCGGCGGGTCGCTGCCGACCGCATCCACAGCGCCATGCTCAGCCCGGCTCAGGTCGAAGCCTGCATCGCCTATGCCCAGGCGGAGCGGTCAGCGGGACGGCCGATCTTCGGCGCGGGCGTCTACCAGCAGGATGTGCGCGGCTTCCGGCATGTCCTCAGCGCGGGGTTGACGCGCGAGCAGGCGGCTGGATTCAGCGAGATTTACGGCCTGCCGATCCTGCACGGGTACTGCGATGAGGCGCTGGGGGGATTCACCTGCCTGCTGCCTCTCGATCTGGATTGGGTGGAGCAGCAGCGCTGGCTGCGCGGCGGAGCGCAGCCGAGCGTGGGCGTCCCGCTGGCCGGGGTCGAGGTCGAGCCGCCGCAGCCGGGCCAACGCGGGACGATCCGGTTCCGAGCAGACGGGGTCGAAAGACTCGTCGAGGGAAGCTGCGAGGTCGATGCGCGGGGCAGGCGGTTTTACTTCATCGAGGCAAAGGAGGCAGGATGAGCGAGATCGATGCCCAGGTGGCCGTGATCCTGCGGGAACTGGAAGCGCAGGGCAAACCCGCCAATGTCGAAGGCATGGCGCGTTTCGGCATCCGACCCGGCACGACTGTCTACGGCATTCCCATACCCACGCTGCGGCAGATGGCGCGGCGGATCGGGCGCGACCACGGGCTGGCGAAGGCATTGTGGAACTCCGGCGTACATGAAGCCCGGCTGATCGCGGCCTTCATCGCCGAGCCGAAGCGCCTGACCGAAGCCGAGGCGGATGAATGGGTCGAAGGGATCGACTCGTGGGATGTCTGCGACCAGTCGTGCAGCAGCTTCCTGTGGAAGACGCCGTTCGCCTATGCCAAAGCGGTCGAATGGAGCGGGCGCGAGGAAGAATTCGTCCGGCGGGCGGGGTTCGTCATGATGGCGGCGCTGGCCGTCCACGACAAGAAGGCTCCTGATGAACGCTTCGAGCCGCTGCTGGAGGTCATCACGCGGGGGGCGGATGACGAACGCAACTTCGTCAAGAAGGCGGTGAACTGGGCGCTGCGGCAGATCGGCAAGCGCAGCCATCACCTGAACGGGCTGGCCGTCCAGACGGCGGAGCGCATCCAGCAGATGGACTCGAAGGCGGCGCGGTGGGTGGCGGCGGACGCGCTGCGCGAACTCACCAGCGAGAAGACGCGGGGGCGGATCAAGCGATGAGCCGGGCGGTGGTTCTGACGGCACTGGTTCTGACGGTGTTGTTCACGGCGTGCATGGCGGCGGTACGCGCCCAGCCCTATGACGACGAGGCGCTGCGGAGCTTTTTCCAGGCGATAGATGGCTGCAAGCGGCCGTGCTTCCTGGGCATCCAGGCCGGGGTCACATCGGGCGCGGAAGCCATCGATATCCTGGAACACCATGAATGGATCGATCCCGACACCATCGTGCAGTCCAGAGACGAAATCTACCAGTTCATATGGGTGAGCTGGCAGTGGAGCGGACGGCAGCCCGATTTCCTCAATGGGCTGGCCTACCTGACCTTCTCCAATCTGACCGACGGACGGATCGCTACCTTGCGGGTGAATACGGGCTTCAGTCTGGGCGATCTGTGGCTGTCGTTGGGGCCGCCGCAGATCGGCGGGGTGGATCGCTTCCAGCATATCGGCTACTTTGCCGATGAGCGGCTGCTCATCACTAACCGGATGGTCTGCCACGGCTACTGGCAAGAACCGACCACGGTCTTTCTGGTGGCGGAACCTTCCGTCGAAGGCTTTCGGAGCCTGTACCGTCTGGAACCTTATGCCGAAACGGTGGCTGAGCGGCTGGAACTGTGCCGGGGGAGGTGACGTAGTGGCGCGGGTGATGTTCTGGCCGGCGCTGGTGGGGGTGACGGTCTTCACGGTGCTGATCGGGGTGATCGGCGCGCAACCGTACCACAACCCGGAGTTAGAGGCGCTGCTGTTCCCGGCGGACTGCCGGATGCCCTGCGTGCTGGGGTTGTATCCGGGGATGTCGGTGACGGAAGCGAAGGCGGTGCTGCGGAAGCATCCCTGGGTTCGGACCGTCGAGACCGACGATACCCATGACCGTCTCTACAGCCTGTGGTGGACGTGGAACGGCAAGCAGCCCGCGTTTCTGGACAGCCGCCCGTCCATCGAACTCGGCGATCACGGCGGCGTGGTGCGGACACGGGGCGGTTTGGTGCGGGCGATCACGCTGCGCTCCAACCTGAGCCTGGGTGAACTGCGGCTGATCCTGGGCAGCACGGCGATGGTGAGCATCACCGGGATCGCCTTCGGCAACGCGGCCTTCTTCACCATCGATTATCCCCGCGATGGGGTGAGCGCCCAGCCGTTCGTCCACTGTCCGGTGCATATGCGGACGTTCTGGCAGACGACCAGCGACCTCACCTGGTCGTCCAGCGACACCAGCGGGATCGGGGCGGGGACGGTCGGCAGCGCTTTCTCAGTGCTGCGGCAGATCGGGTGTTGAGCCGAGCCTCTTTACGGGCGTCAGGTGAGCGTCATGCAGCGGTAGCATTCACGTCCACTCCGCCGGGCGTGGCAGTGGTAAGCTGAAGAGAGGACAGCCTGCCCATGTGGAGAACAACCGTCATGAAGCCCATCACCCGCGCCGCCGTGATCGTCTTGCTGCTGAGCCTGTGCATCTTCCGCGCCGGAGCCGAGGATGCGACTGCCGAACCCCTCCCCGACGCCATGCCGCTGGTGGACGAAGGCGACCAGGATATCGTCAACATCCTGCTGATCGGCGCGGCCACCACCAACCCGGAGAATCCCGGCCTGAGCGATTCGCTGATGGTGATCTCGATCAACCGCAGCGCCGGAGCGGTATCGGTCGTCTCGATCCCGCGCGATCTGTACGTGCTGCTGCCGGGTTATACCATGCAGAAGATCAACACGGCCTACTACTACGGCGAGGTCAACGGCGTGGAAGGCGGCGGCTATGCCCTGCTGCGCGATACGATCCGCTACAACCTGGGGCTGAACATCGATTTCTATGTGCGGGTCAACTTCCTGGGTTTCATGGACATCATCGACGCGGTGGGCGGGATCGATATCACTGTGGACTGCGTGATCCGTGACTGGAAGCTGATCTCCTGGGAGCTGGACAAGCAGGACCCGGCCAGCTACGAGATGTTCACGATGGGCGTGGGCCGCTGGCACATGGATTCCGAACTGGCGCTGTGGTATGTCCGCAGCCGCAAGACCAGCAGCGACCTCGACCGGGGCCGTCGCCAACAGGATGTGATGCGGGCGCTCTGGCGCAGAATCCGCGCGACCAACATGCTCGAACACCTGCCGGAAACCTGGGCGACGTTCACCGAAAGCGTCAGCACCAATCTGACGCTGAGCGATGTGCTGGGCATGGCTCCACTGGCGCTCCAGGTGGAAACCAGCGACATCCGCTACTTCACCTTCCGCCAGAAGCACGAAGTCCGTAATGCCGTCTCCTCGGCGAAGCAGGACGTTCTCGTCCCGATCCGGGACGGCGTGATGGCGCTGATGCAGAATGTGGTGCTGCCGCCCAGCGCCAGCCAGATCAAACCCTACCGTCCGACGGTTGGAATCGTCAACGCGAGCGGGGTCGAGACGCTCGATCTGGTGGCGGCTGACCGTCTGGAACTGGAAGGCTTCCGCACGACGGTGCTGACCGAAGACTACGTGCAGCCGCGCAACTTCAACCACATCGTTGATTACACCGGGGCGACCAAAGGCAGCCCCATCGGTGTGCTTCAGCGAGTGCTGCGGGTGACAGCCGATGGTGTCGAGATCGAGCCTGACCCCAACCGGGCCTATGACTTCAAGGTGTACATCGGGGCGATGTACCAGTACTGGGCCTGCACCCGCAACGTCATCCAGCCCAAGCCGGACGCGGTGGCGAGCGGGTAGAAGGGGAAACGGGGTGTGAGGCTGATGCCAGCCCCACATCCGCGTGAGGGGTTCAGGGCGTGGCGCTGTTGGCGGCTTGCAGCGCGAAGCTGATCTCGGCCTGACGGCGGCGGTAGCTGGCCGGTTCCCGCACGGGGCGGGACTCGTAATGGCTGACGATCTTCGCCAGATAATCCGGCAGCGGCGTATAGACCATCCCCAGTTCGGATTTGCCGCGCTCATTGGTGAGTTCGGACATCCAGCGTTCGCTGAACGGGGAGCAGTCCGGCAGGAAGCCGCCCGCCTCCAACGCGCTGCGCCTGACGCGCACGATCCGGGGCACGACGCCGACCAGCGAGCCGACGATCTCCAGAAATTCGTCCAGCATGACCGTCTCGTCCTGGGAGATGTTGTATATGCTGCCCCGTCCCGGCCCAGAGTCCAGACAGCGCAGGATGGCCTGGACGACATCGCCGCCGTAGACGTGGCGCAGGGGGTAGTCGGGTGTCTCCGGTACGAGGATGGGGCCGCCATCCTTCAGGCGCAGCCAGTAGCCGTAGAGCCGGTTGTGATGGTCGCGCTCGCTGTTGACCATCGGCAGCCGCAGGGAGGTATAGGGGAAAGCGCGGGTGGCATGAGCGCGGGCCATGACATCTTCGACCTGGCGCTTCTCGACGCCGTAGAGCCATTCTTCGTAAGAATAAGTGTTGATCTTGGGGGCGGGCATGATGCGGCCTTCGTAGGCGTCCTCGTCGAAAGGGCGCTCGACGCCTTCGCGCACCAGATAGACCTGCCCGGTGCTGAGGAAGAGGTAATGCCCGGTATGCCCTTCCAGCAGGCGGATGATGGTCTCGGCCTCGCTGCCTTTGTAGATGGCGTTATCGACCACGGCGTCGAAGTCGCGCCCGGCCAGCGCCCGCTCAAGCTGATGCGGATCGGTGCGGTCGGCGCGGAGGCGCTCGACTTGCGGCGGGAGTTCGTCGGGCGATTTGCCCCGGTTGAGGAGGGTGACGTGGTGGCCGCGTTCCAGCAGGGCGGCGGTGAGGAAGTGGCCGAGGTTGCGGGTTCCACCAATGATGAGGATGTTCATAACGCTCCTGAGAACGGTCATCTTTTCAATCAAACGGACGAGTGGTTCAGGCGGGTTGGGCCTCCTCTCTCGATATAGACGCTAAATCCAGACCTGATCCGCGACGGCGACGGTGCGCTCGGATTGCACATCGCCGGTGTGGGCGGTCTGTTTGGGTTCGATGAGCAGGATGAGAGTCTCGACGGGCGCGAAGGGGTTGTGTTCGACCCCCTTGGGGACGACGAATAACTCGCCGGGATTCAATTCGACGCGGCCGTCGCGCAGTTGGATGATGAGCTGGCCGCTGACCACGAAGAAGATTTCGTCTTCGTGTTCGTGGGCGTGCCAGACGAATTCGCCCTGCACCCTGGCGAGTTTGAGGTACTGCCCGTTGGCTTCTGCGATGACACGGGGCGACCACTGCTCGCTGAACAGCGTGAATTTCTGGGCGAGGTTGATTTTATCCACGGGCGAGGCTCCACATGAACGGTGGACGACGGATCAGGTGTCATTCATTTTGGGGAGCGGGTTTAGAGCGGACGCCAAAAATGGCGTCCCTACGGGGAACGGGCTTCTGCCCGTCCGCCTGTATCCCAGACCTGCCCCATTTCAAATCGCACCGCGACGTATCCCAGCCAGTCTGTCAGATTCCTGATTCTAGTGTGCTTTATCTAGGCGGCTATTGTGACTCGTGGCGCAAATCCCTGCCGGGAATTGGTGCGAGTTGCACACACGGCCTATGAACCGGGCGCAGAGAGTTTGGCCTGGGCGAGCAGATCGGCGGGGGTCAGCTTGCGGTCGAGCGTCAGGCTGCGGTCGATGTACAGGGCGTGCCAGAGGTGGAAGACCAGCACCGGCCAGAGCGCCCAGACCTCATACTGGCGGCGGTGGATATGGGCGTCGATCAGCGCGGTGATGGCTTTCGGCTGGAACAGACCCACCGCCTCGACTCGTTCAGGGGCCAGGTAGGTTTCGACCAGCGGGCGCAGAGTCGTCCGCAGCCACTCGGAGGTCGGCGGACTGAATCCCCATTTGGGACGTTCCAGGATTTCCGCCGGAACGAGATCGCGGACGGCTTCCTTCAGCACGCGCTTGACATCGCCCTGGCGCAGCTTGTGGCTCAGCGGCAGGCTGAAGGCCAGATCGATCAGGTGGTGATCCTCGAAGGGAGCGCGGGCTTCGGTGGACATGAGCATGGTCATCTTATCGACGCGCATGTTGCTGTCCTCGGCCAGCCAGGACGCCAGCCCGGTCATGGCGATGCGGTCGGCGAAATACGGGGTGCGCGGAGCCTGGAGCATGGGCAGCAGAGCGGCGCTCACGCTGTCGTAAGTACGCAGGGCACGCTGCTGCTCGGCCAGCAGTTCCGGCAGGCGGTCGGGGTCGATCATGCGCTTCCAGGCCAGATAACGCCGCACCGGGTCGGGTTGGCGGGATTTGTGAGCTAGCTTGCGGGCAGCATCGAAGCGCGGCGGGAGGCGCTCCAGCAGCGGGGTCAGCACTGTGTTCCGAACCAGCGCCGGGATCGCCAGGTAGCGTTCCAGGATGCGGTCGGAGCGGAAGTGTGGATAGCCCGCAAAGAGTTCATCGCCGCCGTCGCCGGTCAGCAGGACGGGGACGCCGCTGGAACGGGCCAGCGCCGCCACGAAGGGCGTCTGGAAGATGGACTGCTGGGCGACCGGTTCATCCATGGCATAGATGAGGTGCGGCAGCAGTCCGGCCAGGCGCTCATCCTGCGGCATGATGATGGCGTGGTGATCGGTCTTGAGATGCCGCGCGGCCAGCGCCGCGTAGCGGGCATCGATATTGAACTTGCCATCCTGCTTGCTCCCCGGCGGCAGATCGAAGCCGACGGTGAAGGTCTTGACCGGGTGGTCGAGGGCGCGGCTCATCATAGCGACCACGGCCGTCGAATCCAGCCCGCCGCTCAGGAACGCGCCGATGGGCACATCGCTCATCAGCCGCATCTCGACGACATCGGCGAGCATGGCGCGGACGCGCTGGACGGCGCTGTCATAGGGAACCGGGCGGAGGGTGTCCAGCGTCGGCTGCCAGTAGCGTTCGCAGTGAATGCGGTGGGCATCGACCAGGAGCATCTCACCGGGGAAGAGCTTCTTGACTCCCTCGAAGAGCGTTTGCGGCGCGGGCACGTAGCCGAGCGTCAGATAGCTGCCGACGGCCTCGGCATTCACCGCCGCGCGGAAGCCGGGCACTTCCAGGAAGGCTTTGACCTCGGAGGCGAAGACGAAGGTGTCGCCAAGCTGGGTGAAGTAGAGCGGCTTCTCGCCGGCGCGGTCACGGGCCAGCAGCAGCCGCTCCTGGTTCGAGTCCCACAGTGCCAGCGCGAACATGCCGCGCAGATGGTCGAGGACATCTTCGCCCCAGCTTTCGTAGCCGTGGACGATGACTTCGGTATCGGTGCGGGTGGAGAAGTGATGGCCGAGGGTTTCGAGTTGGGCGCGGAGGGCGCGGTAGTTGTAGATTTCGCCGTTGAAGGCCACAGCGATGCGGCGGTCTTCGTTGAAGATCGGCCCGGCAGGGGCGCTCAGGTCGATGATCGCCAGTCGCCCGGCTCCAAAGGCCAATGGGCCGGCGGCGTGAATGCCAAAACCATCCGGCCCACGATGCGCCAGACTGAGGGCCATGCGTTCGACGACGGTCGCATCGGCGCGGCCCCCACGCCGATCAAACTGCCCGAAGATGCCGCACATAGGCGGGGATTGTACCGCGACCAGCCGAAATTTGGACAGCGGGAAAAGGGATTGCGCGGGTTTTCCTTCAGCCCGTATCCGCCAGACGGTTCGTGCCGGACAATACGTCCTCGCGCAGGATTTGCCGCATCCTGGCGGGTTCTTCATGCATGGGGCTGTGCGCTGAATGCTCGAAGGTGTAGAAGCCTTTCAAGGGGGCATTCAGTTTCTCGAAGTAGGCTTTTGCCTCGGCGTAACAGACTGTGTAGTCGTAGCTGCCGCTGCACAAGTAAACGGGAAGTTCCAGCCTCGTGATCCGCTGAGTCAGGTCGGTGGCGAGAAACTCATGCCAAAGGGTCGATTTGGACAAGAATTTGCCGCGCCACAGTCGGAGCTTTTCAGGCAGGGTATAGGCTCGGCTCAGCCACGACCGCAGGAAAACGCCCGTTATCACCGAACGCATATCCCGGGTCGTGCCAATCCCCAGGCGGTGCATGGCCTCGTCACGGAGGCGGTCGTAAGCGGGCGGTAACGGAGCCGACAAGGTGGGCCGTGCCGCTTCGAGGCGGCCTACCATGCGCGTCTCGCCGCGCAGTTTGAACTGCTGGAGCATGTATTCATACGCCTGGACTTCAGACCGAAGCTGGTACGAGACCTGCGCCACGCCGATGTAGGCATGAAACAATTCCGGCGCGCGAGCCGCTAACTGGATACCCAGAAAGCTCCCCCAGGAATGCCCCATGAGATAGATTTTCTCCTGGCCGAAGCGCCGTCGCATGGCATTCGTCACCGCCTCCGCATCCAACAGCAGTTGTTCGACTGTGATCGTCTCTCGTGGAAGATCGGCGCTGTAGGAGAGTCCCGATCCGCGCTGTTCCCACCAGCACACGGTAAAGATTTCGTCCAGGCCGGTCGGATACACCGCGTTCAGGAAGTAGGTCGGCATCCCAGGGCCGCCGTGCAGGAAGAGCAGCACCGGCTTGCTTGTGTTCGCTCCTGTGAGGAACATCCCTTGCTGCACGCCGTTGACTTCGAGGTGTGCTTTCTCGTAAATGCTGCTCATCTGCGATCCCCTTAGCCGTAGACCTGCAAACTGCCGACTCAATCAGAGACCATCACCGCCGAACTGGGCGAGCCGGGCGGCGGATCGCTCGGAAGCATCGCACTATCACTGGAGGTTCCGCTGTTCTTCTATCGCCTCAGCCAACAAATCTTCGGGTGCAAGGCGTTCTTCCCACATCCGAACTTGCCAGCCCGGCATCAACCGATCTAGCACAAACATCTGGGCTGCGCCCAGGACATAGAAGGGGTCACGATAACCACCGGGCACGGAGGGTGGGTCACTAACCTGAGAACGGAAGTCATTCCACACATCCTGCGTCGGGAGATAGCTGAATCCGGCATCAAGCGCCTCGATTGAGGGTTCATAATTCACCGAGCCAACACGCAGCATCAGTTGGGTGTCTGCGTAACGCGCTGCGCCTTCCATCCATTCTGTACCACGCTCGAAGTCAGCAGCTAAAGCGGAAAGCTGAGTGCGCCGTTCGTCACGCAGTCGTAAGAATTCGGCCGCCGCTGCACGCACCTCGTCGTCGGTTGCGCTGCTGGACAGCGCCGCGTTCAAGGCCAGTCCTTCCAGTCTGAGTGCAGTGTCCAGTTCGGATCGCTCACGTTCCGTCAGATTATCGAGCCAGGCCATATCACCAGACATAAGAACATCACGGGGTAATCCTTCTGGCCCGCCATAGAAATTCATCTGGTAAACATGGAAGGCTTCATGCACCACTTCACGAACATAGGCAGCATCATCCAGCACAATCACTCCAACGCCAAACATGTCGTCCAGAACCTGTTGAAATTCATCCCGGACTGGTGTCGCGGCAACCCATACATTGCTGATTTGCCATGCGGTTGCCACGGGTGCAGGACACAGATGCCCTTTGAAGCGAAAAACGGCAGCTCCATCGACCATCAAGTCCGTAACCTCGACAAAATTCGAGGGGGGATCTGGATGACCGATCAGATAATCGAATTCGCCTTTCCTCAACAGCAGCGGCGCTAGGGATGTCCCCCATCCGGGCCAGACTTCAGCCGCATACGTGGTCAACACATGGCGGATTTCGGCGATCTGCGCCAGTTCGATCTCGGTCAATGTTTGAGCATGTGTCTGTGCCTGCACTGCCCCACTCATCAGACCGAGCAGTCCGATGCACAGGCTCCATATCCACAGATGTCGATATACCCTTGTCTTGTTCATCGCATGATCTCCAAAGACCTGATCGGATAAGACAGAATCCATCTGACTTTGGCAGTCGTTCCATGCTCATCAGGGAACATCACCGCCGAACTGGGCGAGCCGGGCGGAGACATCCACGTTCTGGAGCTTACGCCTGCGCGAAAATTCTGCTCCGCTTCGGGTTAGGACGGCAGCAGAATTTGATCTACCGGACGGCGCAGGGATTTCGGCATCACCGCCCCATGACCGAAGCGTACCAGGAGTTGAGGCTGTGACTTATCCAGCGCCAGCGCGCTCTGGAATTCCGAGCGGAGACTCATCACTTCAATTGGCTGATTGAGGAAAGCGGATTGGATGTTCAACGAAGTCATCGTCAGCGCCAGCCGTTCAACCACCTGACCGGTGCGTACCCAGGCGGCTTTGGTGTCTGACTCCGAAGCCAGCACCAATGCACCGCTTGAACTCCGCAGTTTCTGGGCATCGGTATCCGCCTGCTGCTGTGGATCTGTGCCGCCCACAAACATCTGCCCCAACCAGCGCGGCACTTCAGGATTTCCCGAACAGGGCGTATACAGGCCGTCGAGTGAAGCCAGGGCCTCTTTTTTCGTGAAGCGCAGCCAGGAGATCAACTCGTCCACAAATGGCTTGTCCGCATATTGGCTCAGATTGCCCTGGTTGACATATTCCAGCAGCCTCTCCATTTCAGCCGCCTGGGTGACGATGTGCAGCACGACTCCCGGTTCGAGCGGCGAAGCAGCCAATTGATCCAATTCAGCGGTCGAGACGGGCTGACCGTCGTACTCTGATCGGTTGCTCTGGCGCAGCGGGATCGCATTGAAGAGTGGGGCGTCCTGTGGGCGGTCTGCCGTTAAGCGAACCTGGATGACATCTTCCGCTTCAGGATAGATGACTTCAGTAGCATATCCCACGGTGCGGGCAGCAATGAGCAGGTTTTCCAGCGCACAGCCCAGGCTGATCCAGAGTTCACGATCATTGGGATCGACTACGGGCAAACGGCGGCTGTAGTCTGGATGGATTTCGACTGCGCTTTCCTTGAGCGCAAACTTCCAGGGCTGGGTGTTGTGTCCATTGGCTGCGAGCGAGGCGTAACGGATCAATTCGTACATGGGTGCTGCGGTCAGGTTTGCCTCCGCAGCGAAGGGTCTGCGGTTATCACTGGCGTGCTGGTCATAATCCAGCCACGGGGCGTATTCAAACAGGGCATATCCTCCTGCGACCGTGACTCCGGCAGCGCCAGTCACGGCCAGGATTTTCAGAAACCTGCGCCGGCTCAAATGGGTCTGGGGTGTTGAAGGGGTGTTCATGCTGAGTTCCTTCAGAACTAACGAGCGTGATGCAGGATGATGGGGCGGAGCGGCTCCCATTCAATGGAGAGCCGCCCCCGCGGGCATTACGGAACATCGCCGCCGAACTGGGCGAGCCGGGCGGAGACATCCACGTTCAGGACGACCTGCTCGACCTCCCAGGTGGCCCAGGGAGCATCCTCACGCCACTGAGTCTGCGAGCGGACGGGCACGCGCTGGCCGTTCACGGTGTCCCAGGCCAGGATGCGGTTGAACCAGCGCCAGCGGTCGGGGTTCTCTTCGCTCTGGTAGCGCATTGTTTCGACCTCGGTCAGCAGTCCGGTAGCGGGGTCGAAGCGCACCGTGAAAGCTTCTACGTCGTCCAGGCCGGGCAGCATCAGGCGGGCGCTGGTATCGTCCACAGCCTCCCAGCGGACGCGCGGATCGGTCAGCGCGACGGCGGGAAGCCAGGCCAGCGCCTCGCCCCAGTAGCCCTGGATGCCGGCGCGGTTGGTCTTGGGCACGTCATCCACCTGCCCGATGATCGACAGGTCGAGCTTGACGTGACCTTCCAGGTTGCGTTCGTGAATTCGCATGAAGGTCAGGTTGAACCAGGCCACCTGGATGTCGTGATAATGGCTGCTCCGGGCGGCATCGTAGTAGAAGCGGAAGCGGGTGGGCATGGGCATCCCGGTCGGAGCCAACTGAGCGCGTCCCAGCACCATCGCCGATTGAATCTCCGGCAGGCTCTCGCCATACACGGCGCGGGCGAAGCGTTCGACAGGGGCGGGTAAGCCGGTCGGGATCGGGATCAGGCGCGGGGCAGCGCCGGGTTCAACCGCCGGGAAGCTGGAGGCTTTGACCTGCAAGCCGAGCCAGCCGCCCGCCAGCAGCAGGACGAGTACGGACACAATGATGAGGACGATTCGGATCAGGGCAGGCATGATTACACCTTTCACGGTCATGACAATGCGATACGAGGTTGGTCAGCTTTGCAGCAGCACACCGAAGAACAGCCAACAGACGATGGCACTGACCAGCGACATCGACAGCCCGTAATAGAGCAGCTTGCGGAAGAGGCGGTCGCGGTCTTCAGCGGGTGGCGCATTGGCGATGCACAACGCCCCCAACGTGGACAGCGGGCTGACATCGACCAGATGGCTGCCAACGTTGATGGACGACACCAGCGCCACGGGATTGCCGCCGCCCAACCGGGCAATAAGGCCGGGCACGAGCGGAATGAAGGCCGGCATAACCACGCCCGACGAACTGGAGTACACCGAGAGCAGCGCCGTCGCCAGCGCGATGACACCCGTGACGGTCGCCAACGTGGAAACCTGGGCCAGCAGCGAGGTGAACAGATCGAGGCCGCCTGTGATCTGCAGAACGGCGATCAGGACGCTGACGCCGCAGACCATCAGGATGGTACTCCAGGGAACGGCTTTGATGGCCTCTTCCTGATCGCCCATGCCCAGCAGACACAGAATCGTCGCCAGCGCGATTGCCAGAAAGCCCGCGTCTGCCTTGAAAACGATGACGCCGACGATGAAGGCAGCGATGCTGAGCAGCGTGACGATGTTCACGCGCGTAACCGGTGCGAGCGGCGCCGGCGGGATGTAGGCGCTAGGGCCGGCGTGGTTGGCCCGCCGCCATAGGTTGACTCCGCCGAAGATACCATAGCTGACCAGGGCGACGAAGGTCTGCGCCACCAACGGCGGCAGATAAACCTGCGTCCAGGGATTCATCTCGATGCCGATCTGCTGGATCAGGCTGTTGGCGATGATGCCCGTGGGAGCGATGGGCGAGAAGGCCCCCGCGTTGGCGCCGTTGGCGATCATGATGGTCATCAGCAAGGCGCTGATGCCCATCTCGCCAGCAGTTGCCATCGCCATCGGGGCCAGGATGGCGACAGCGGCGATGTTCCCGGCTCCGATGGAGGACAGCAGTACCGCCAGCACGAAGAATACCAGCGGCATCAGTGCCGCGCGACCGCGCACCAGCCGCGCCGCCCGGTAGGTGATGCGCTGCAAGGAGCCGTTCTGGTGGGCGATGCCGAAGAGAAAGGTCACGCCGAACAGCATCGAGGCCAGATTGAGCGGGAAACTGTCAAACAGGAAAGCGATGGGCTGCCCGGCAACGTAGTGACCAACCAACCAGGCGAATCCGAGCGCCAGGATGCCCACATTGACTCGCGTCACGCCGCTCAGGATCACGGCGAGGATGAGGGCTAACAGGGAGAGCAGGGCTGTGTTCATCGAGGAGTTTTCCGAAGGTTGAGTCGATGTTTGCATTCACCCTGATTCTAGTGGGGGCACGCGAGGGAATCATCCGGCATGGGGGGAGTCATGGACTGGTCAGATGACCAGGAATGTGTAGTTTGCGCCGCGAAAACGATTCCGGGATAGAATGGGCGGACGCTTCAGATCATGAGGAGAGAGTCACAAATGGGGTTTGGACGGCCGCGCGGCGCGGGAGGCACTCCCGGCGGACTGATGCAGTTCTTCATCGGCCTGGCGATGATCGTTGTGGGCGCTTACCTGTTCTTCAATAACCTGGTCGTCACCAGCACGATGTGGGTGTTGTGGGGGCGGAATGGTTCCGGCATTGCCCTGCTGATCCTGCTGGTCGGGATCGGGGTATTGTTCTTCAGCGGGCGGTCATGGTTGGGCTGGATTTTGGTGGTGATCGGCCTGGGCAGCATCTTCATCAATGTCATCACCAACCTGACCATCTATTTCCAGGCCACCAGCTTCTTCAGCACCCTGCTGATGCTGGGGCTGATCTTCGGCGGGATTGGATTGGTGGCGCGAAGTCTGCGGCCATACGGGAACGGATAGAGCGGGCAGACGAACCCGACCGGGTTCGCGCCTCAGCCCAATGCGGACTTGACCGTCTCCATGAGCTTCTTGAGTTCAAACGGTTTGCGAAGGCAGGGGATGCCCGGCAGGGTGTTCACCTCTTCATACGGGACGACACCGGCCGTAATCAGGATGATCGGGATGTTTTGCAGTTCATCTTCACTGCGGATGATGCGGGTCGCCAGCAAACCATTGCCGACCTCACCCGGCAGATAAATGTCCATCAGGATCAGGGCGGGATGCACTTCCCGCGCCAGACGAATGCCCTCATCGGACGAAGACGCGCCGACTACCTGCACGTCGAGAGGTTCGAGCAGACGCCGGAAGAGGGTCTGCGTCAGCATGTCATCATCCACGACCAGAATGGTCTTCATCGACTTCCCTTCAATTCAACTGCGCCGCTGTCCACATCCTGTGCTGCCCGGTCTGCAAGCGGCAGACTGAAGGTCATGGTTGTTCCTTTGCCCACTTCGCTGGTGATGGTCAATCTGCCCTGATGGAATTCGATCAGGCGTCTGGCAATCGCCAGTCCCAACCCCATACCCTGCTGTTCATGCAGCTTACGGTCGAACTGCATATACGCCCCGACAGCGGCGATCTGATCCCTGGTCATACCCCAGCCGCGATCCACGATTTCGACCTGGTAGGAGCCGTCACGCGCTCGTCCGCGCAGCGTGACCGGAGTGCCCCTGTCGGAGAACTTGAAGGCGTTATCGATCATTTCGCTGATGACCTTGCCGAAGTCCTCTTCGCTCAAGCGGAGAGCGCCCTCCTCCAGCTCCAGAATCAGATCGGGCAGGCGGTCATGACGGTTGGCCTGCTGTTCGGCCTGGATGCGGGCAACAGTCGCTGCCTGATACGGATCACCGCTGACTGCCTGGGCGCGGGACGGATCGCCCTCGATCAAATCCAACTGGGCATAGACCAGGTAATTTTCGATCAGGTTGTTGAGGCGATCACAACCTTTGCGGATGGCCCCGGCGGCTTCCAGCAGCTCGACGGGCTGCATCTGCCCTTCCGAGAGCAGCATCAGATCGGCGAAACCCTGTATCTGAGTCAGCGGCGTGCGGAGTTCATGCGGCAGGGCGTAGGCGATGTTGCCACGCAGCGCCTGGAGGGTGGCTTCATACTTGTGTTTGATGCGGCTGTGCTTCTGAAGCTGCGCCTGGATCGCTTTGAGCAGTTCGGCCTGGGTGAACGGCTTGGTGATGTAATCATCCGCGCCCAATTCCATCCCCTCGCGCTGACGGTCGCGTTCGGCCTGCCCTGTCAGGAAGATGAAGGGCACGGCAGCCGTCCGCGCGTCCTGACGAATGCTTTGCAGAACGGTGTAGCCATCCATCACCGGCATCCCGATATCGCAGACGATCACCGCCGGTTGGGTCTGCTGAACCTGCGACAGCCCATCCAGGCTGTTGACCGTCCCAGCGGCGTCGAAGCCAGCGGCAGTCAGGATATCGACGATATTGTCGAGGATTTCGGGTTCATCTTCAAAGATGTAGACCTGGGTCATCGCGCTTCAACCTTATTTCCGTTCACTCCCTGGGCATGGGATGGTCAGCGTGAAGGTGCTGCCAACCCCGATCTGACTCTGGAAGTGAATGCTCCCATCATGCAGATCGACCGCCATCCGGGTGATATACAGCCCCAGTCCGGTTCCAGGGATGCCTTTGGTGTTCGATGCCCGGTAGAACGTCTCGAACAAATGCGGCTGATCGCTTTCCGGGATGCCGATGCCGGAGTCTTCCACGATGATGGTGAACTGGTCGGGATCGCCGATGAAACCCAGCGTCACCTCGCCGCCTTGCGGGGAATACTTGACCGCGTTGTAGAGCAGGTTGCTCACGGCCAGACGCATCAGCTTGGTATCCACCCAGTACCGAGCGCGGTCGCCGCGTACCCGCAGCCGGATGTGATGCGTGCCTCGGCTGTTGGACTCGACTTCTTCGGCCAGTTCGCGGCAGAACTGGTGCAAATCCACTTCGGATGGGGTGAACTCCAGCCGTCCCGACTCGCTGCGGCCGATCATCAGCAGTTCTTCCAGCAGCCCGGTCATGTTCTTGACGGCGTTCTGGATGCGCTGGAAATGCTTGTCGCGCTTCTCTGCCGGGATGGCATGGCCGTAAGCCTGGATGTATTCGCTGGAAGACAGAATGGTTGCCAGCGGAGTGCGGAATTCATGAGAAACAACCGAGACGAAACGCGATTTCATCTGGCGCAGTTCGCGCTCCTGTTCCAGCGTGTTGACCAGCTCGACTTCGCGGATACGCTGCTCGGTGGCTTCGCGCAGGCCGGCCATCATCTGGTTCAAGCCGTAACCCTGTACAGTGCTTTCGTCGCTGCCACGCCGGGGGAGGCTGACGCGCAGATTGCCGAGGAATGACGCCTTGACCACCTGGATCAGCGGCGTGGTGATCCGGTTGGAGAGAACCAACACCGACGAGACGACCAGGAACAATCCGGCGGTCAACGCGATGACGAGGGCAGCTTTGACAGGATCGCTGGGATTGACCAGGAGGCTTTCCGGCAAGGCTGCGCCGACGTAGCCCAACGACTCCGCTTGGTGGGATTGCCAGACATCGATGGTCTCGCGGTAGGCAATGCTTCCAGACTCCAGCAGACGGGTGGGATTCCGGTCGGCATTGGCATAATCCGAACGGGATCGCATCATGGGGCCAATAGCCTGCTGACTGCCGAGTTCAAGCAGCGTCGAAGTCAGCGGGCGTCCATGCGTGTCATACAGGCTGATCTGAGCCGTTGTTTCCTGGCCGAATTCCTCGGCCAGCGTTTTGATCGAACGACCCACCAGGATGATGCCAACCTGGATGCCCTCCACATCGAAGACCGGTTCGGCGACGGTGAAATACAGTCCTGACGAACGTTCGATGAGACCAGCATATTTGCTGCCGAAGGAATCAAGCCCGCCTTCGCGCATTTTCTGCACCAGGGGGATCGCCGTCAGGTTCTCGCCGCTGGAAAACTGGTAGTCGCTCAGGCTGACGCGATACACCGACAGCAGGCTGATCCCCGACATCGACACGATGTCGATGGCTTCTTCGCCTGCATCGACGGCCACGGGCAGCACCAGACGGCGCAGCCAGACGCTGTCTCGTTTCTGGATGGCGCTGACCATCCCGTCGGTGTTCGCCAGCGAACGCAGCGTTTCCAGGCGGCTGCGCTCCTCGATCCCCATGCAGCCGGCCGCCAACTGGCTGGCCTCGCTCAACTGGGTGGCGAAACGCGCTTCCGTCGCGTCGAGTATCACCTGGGACACGATCAGAGCGCTGACGAGCGCCAGCGTGAACGCCAGAATGATATGCGGCAGCCTCTTGAGGCGGACGGGGGAGCGTGTCGTGGGCAGCGCAGCGGCACTATCTGGCTTTATCTCGGTTGTAATATTCGGGGAGTGTGTTCCGAAGCGGAGATTGATCCGTGCCGGGAAACGGCGAAGCAGCGAAGTCCGAACGGTCACACAATCCATCCAGTGCGTGATGGCGCGACGAAAACACCAATGTGGAGGCAAAGCCTATCATGCTCAGTGTAACCCAGGGGCACAGAAGCGCGTAGTTAGAAGTTGTGAATAATTCCCCAATCAGGGAATGTGACCGAGAGGATTGGCAGCCGCCACGCCGGGAATCTCGAACCAGAAGGCGACTCCATCCGACTCCCGTCTGACGCCCAATTTGCCACCGTGCAGCGTAACCAACTGCTGGGCAATCGCCAGCCCCAGGCCGCTGCCACCGCTGTCCTGCTCGCGCGATTCGGAGGATCGCCAGAACGGTTGGAAGATCAGGCGGGCTTCTTCATCCGTCAGATGGCTGCCCGAATTGTAGATTTCAAAGCGGGCGCGATCCTGAGCGCCGGTCACAGTCAGCCGAATCTGCCCACTGGCCGGGGTATGGCGCAGGGCGTTGGTCAGCAGGTTGCCGAGGACCTGCCGCAGCCGCCCGGCATCGGCCAGAACGTTCGGTGTATCTTCGGCGCAGGCGCAGCGCAGATCGATCTCGGCATCGAGCGCCAGTGGCTGGAATCCCTCCACCAGTTCCCGGACGAGTGCCTGTGGCTCAGTCAGTTGGCGTTCCAGCGGGAGGTGTCCGGCCTCCGCCAGGGTCAGCAGCCGCAGGTCTTCGACCAGGCGACCTAAATGGCGCGTCTGGTCATAGGCCACGGCCAGGTGATTCTGGTCGAGCGGGAAGACGCCATCGCGCATCCCTTCCAGATGGCCGCGCAGCACGCTGACCGGAGTCCGGAGTTCGTGGGCGATGTCCGCCGCCATGCGCTTACGGAGCGCATCGCCTTCGGCCAGTTGGCGCGAGAACTGGTTGAACGCCTGCGCCAACGAGCGGGTTTCCTCCGTGCCTTCCACGGCGACAGCCTGCCCCCGGCGTCCAGCCGAGAGGCCATGCACCGCCTGGGTCAGCCGCCGCATCGGGGCGGCAATCACCCAGGCGAGGGCGGCTCCAATCGCCAGCGCCAGGATGGTGGCGACCAGCGCAGTGATGACCAGCGCCCGGTTGGTCTCTTCCAGGAAGATGGTCTCGGACGCGCCCAACGCGGCCTGTCCAGGGGCCAGCCGCACCAACCAACCGACCGTCTCGCCGTCCACGACCAGGGCAGCGGCGCGGGTACGTTCATCGCCGGTCAG
>JAEUQZ010000130.1:0-9632 GCA_016788965.1 Anaerolineae bacterium
TTCAATGAGCTTCATACTTGAGTAAACACCCCCTCTCCGCTTCGCAAAGAGGGGGTGAAAAGGGCACAAAACGTCCGTCACGCTAGAAGCTGTGGGTTTTCACGAAATCGATCACGTCGGTCAGGTTGGCTTCGGCCACCGAGATGCAGGTATCGGCGCAGCCATAGTACAGACGGATCACGCCGTTTTCGACGAGCGCCGAACTGGGAAAGACCACGTTGGGCACATCGCCGACGCGCTCATAGGGTTCGGTCGGGGCGAGCAGATAATCGCGGGTGCGGTGGATGACCTTCCAGGGCTGGTCGAGGTCGAGCAATGCCCCGCCCGCGTAATAGAGGTAGCCGTTGCAGCTTGTCCAGACGCCGTGATAGATGAGCAGCCAGCCTTCCGGCGTTTCGATGGGCGCGGGGCCGGGGCCGATCTTGGTGGACTGCCAGCCGCCCACCGGCCCCATGACGAAGCGGTGGCAGCCCCAATGGACGAGGTCGGGGCTGGTGGCGTAGAAGATGTCGCCGAAGGGGGTATGGCCGCGGTCGCTGGGGCGGTGATAGATGGCGTACTTGCCGTCGATCTGGCGCGGGAAGATCACGCAGTTGCGGTTGGCGGTCGGCAGCGGGTTTTCCATCTGGTGGAAGTGGACGAAATCGGTGGTGGTCGCCAGCCCGATCTGCGGGCCGTGCGAGTCGGCGTTGCACCAGGTGATGTAGTAGGTGTCGTCGATGCGGGTGATGCGGGGGTCGTAGCTGTGGTCGGTCATGCGGATATCGGGGTCGTCACTGTGCATCTTCACCGGGTCAGGATCGATGTCCCAGTGGATGGCATCGGGGCTGTGCCCGACGTGCAGGGTGAAGCGCATGTCGAGTTCATCGACGCGGAAGATGCCCGCGTAGGCCTCACCGAAGCGGGTGACGGCGCTGTTGTGGATGCTGTTGGCGCGGGGGACGGCTCTGGCGGTGATGATGGGGTTGCCGGGATAGCGTTTGAAGACGGTTTCGTTTGCCAAAGTGAACGCTCCGTGGTGGGTTGTAGGGAAGAGCCGATTATCGGGGCAGCGCCGGCCGGCACTGCCCATTCATTATCGCATGATGGCTGAAATCGGGGTAGCCGAATCGCAGGCAGCGCCCTACACCATTACGGGATCGGCGGCGGGGACGGCCTTCCGCAGGGCGATCCGCATGTGGATGCCGTGCTTGGGGCGCACCGTGACCATCTGCTGCGGGATGATCTGCTGGCCGGGCAGGAGGGCCAGATCGACCTGCTGGATCATGGTCGCCAGGATCAGGCGGGCCTCCATCAGGGCGAAGGTGTTGCCGATGCAGATGCGCGGGCCGCCGCCGAAGGGCAGGTAGGAATGTCGGACGAGGTGGGCTTCGTTCTCCGGGGCGAAGCGCTCCGGTTTGAAGGCTTCCGGCTCCGGGAACAGGTCGGGATCGTGGTGCATGGCGTACATGCTGAGCAGCATCAACGCGCCCTTGGGGATGGTGTAGCCGCCGACCTGGACATCCTGCACCGGCTCGCGGCTGACGCCGGGGGCGGGCGGATACAGGCGCAGCGCCTCTTTGACGACCTGCTCGGTATAGGGCAGGCGGGCGAGGTCGGCCACGGTCGCCGGGCGGCCTTCCAGTACCAAGTCCACCTCGGCGCGGAGTTTGGCAGTGGCATCGGGATTCTGGGAGAGCAGATACCACGTCCAGGCCAGGGCCATGGCGGTGGTTTCGTGCCCGGCCAGGAAGATGGTCATCAGTTCGTCGCGGAGCTGGCGGTCGGTCATGCCCGTGCCGTCGTCATCCAGGGCGGCCAGCAGCATCGAGAGCAGATCGCCGCGATCCTCATTGGACTGCCGCCGCTCGGCGATGATGCGTTCGAGGATGGCATCCAGTTCGACGATGGCGCGGCGGACGCGCATCCGCTGGCGGGTGGGAACCCATTCGGGCGGGGTGAAGACGGCGGTGATGCGGGCGTTGGAAGCATCCAGGATTTCGTTCATCAAGGCGCCGACGTGATCGGCATCGCCGGAGACATCGGCATCGAAGAGGGTGCGGGCGACGATCTGAAGGGTGAGCTTCATCATCTCGCGGTCGATGTAGATGTCCTGGCCGCCGCGCCAGCGGGTGAGCATCTGGCGGGTGTAGGCGACCATCGTTTCGGCGTAGGTTTCGATGCGGCGGTAGTGGAAGGCGGGCTGGGAGAGTTTGCGCTGACGCTTCCAGAAGTCGCCTTCGCTCAGGAGCAGGCCGTTGCCCAGGAAGGGAGCGAGCGCCTGCCGGAACAGCTTGGCCTTGTGGAACTGGTCGGCCTGTTTGACCAGCACGTCGTTCATCAGATCAGGGTCGCTGATCTGGTAGAACTCGACCGGGCCGAAGCGGGTGAAGCTCACCCGCCCGAAACGTTCGCGGGTGGTCAGCGCCAGCGCCAGGGTATCGATGGGCGGCTGGGTCAGCATCAGGTAGAGGGTGCGCGGCAGACCGACGCGGTCGCCGGGGGGAAGCGCGTACTGCATGGGGTTCATTCTCCTCACTACGGACTGACCCACATGTTACGATATTCACAATCGCCGTGTCAATCAGTGGGATGAAAAGGCCATGAACGGCGATCAAGCTGCCTTTTGACCGCTGCCGCGCCTGCCGTTACAATCTCGGCACGATGAGTCCCGATGGCTACACTTCACGTTCGCAGAACCGACCGCGCCGCGTCCTGGTGACGGGGGGCGGCACGTTCCTAGGCGACATTATCGCGGCGGCGCTGCTGGCCGAAGGCGCCGAGGTGACGCTGCTGGTGCGTCCCGGCACAGAGGAGCGGCTGGGGCCGCTGGCGCAGCGCGTTCGCTGGTACAGCGCCGATGTCTGGAATCCGGCCAGCCTGCGGGGGCGGGCACGCGGTCATGCCAGCGTGATCCACACCGTCGGCAGCCTCCAGGCTGATCCGCGCCAGGGGTTGACGCACCACTGGCTCAACTTCGTCTCGGCGCGGAATGTCGCCAACATGTGCGTCAGCGACGGCGTGCCCCACATGGTGCTGATGAGCAGCGTCCGCGCCCCGTGGATCAACGGCGGGTATCTGCGGGCCAAGCGCGAAGCCGAGAATTACATGGGGCGGGTGGGGCTGCAAGCCACGATCATCCGCGCCCCGATAGCCTACCGGCGGGGTGAACGCCGCCATCCGTTCTTCGTGTTGATGACCATGCTGGGCAGCACGCCGATCCTGTCGTGGTTCGCCTTCGGGCGGATCGCGCCGATGCCGGTGGATATGCTGGCGCGGGGGGTGGCGCGGATCACGCTGGATACCGAACGCAGCCGGATGATCTACTACGCGCCCGATCTGCGGCGGCGGAATACCGCCCGCGAGGCGCGGCTGGCCGCGCCGGTGCTGCCCCAGGAGAAGGTCGCGCAGCCGCTGCGGGATGTGCATCCGTTCGAGCTGCTGGACGAGGATTCGCCGTTCGGCTGGCTTCCGCCGGACAAGAAGTAGGGATTGGGGATTAGGGGTTAGGGATTGGGGGAATACCCATGCAGGTGACCCGCGGCGTCTCCCTATCCCGATGGGAACATGGTCTGGACGAGCGCCAGGATTTGCACCGGGTTGGGCAGCGGGGCTGACCAGAGCAGCGCGGTATCCAGTTTGAAGGCCGGCAGGAGCGGCGTGGTATACCTCCCCTGAGCATCGACGGGTTGAGACAGATAGATGCCCTCGGCGTTCAGGCGGTAGAAACGGGCTTCATGGCGCAGCGGGTCGATCAGCCAGTATTCACGCACGCCGCCGCGCTGGTACTCGACGAACTTCGATCCGAAGTCGATTTCCTCGCTGCCTTCGGAGACGATCTCGATGCAGATGTCGGCTGGGCCGAGCATGGCCGTGTCGGTCAGGCTGCCGGGGTTATCATGGCGGATGATCTGGAGGTCGGGTTCGCGGCGGCGGGCATCCGCGCCGGGCTTCATGACGAAAGGGGCGCTCTTGACCTGACCGATAGGCTGGAAGACGAAGTAGGTCTCCAGCAGGCCGCGCAGGAAATAAGCCAGGTTGTCGTGTTCGGCGGTGACGGGCGACTTCCTGATGACGGCTCCATCCACCCACTCGTGAAACGACTCGGCATGGTCGCGCATGTAATCGGCTTCGGAGACTGCCGTCGCCGCAACACGCGGCTCCCGCGCCGTCAGCCCCAGTGATAGCGTTGGATCGAGAGTCATCACGAACCTCCCGGATGAATCCCTCTTGAAGTGCCTCATCGAAGGTTGCCCTCACCCACATTATAGGGGATGTTGGCTAGTGATCGGTCTAAATTGTGTTTTGGTAATCCAAAGCCATGATCGTCCCCCCAGTGAGACCTCTAATTTCTGAATAGACTGACCACTTGCTGAGGTTCGCATCTTTCACAACTTTCAGGTGTTGCTAATTTAGATGAACACCGATGGGCAGCAGGGCTTTGCGTAGTCCAGGGGGAGGAATTCATGGACAGGCGTCAAGTCGGTGTGATAAAGGAATTATTCCGCTACCCGGTAAAGTCCATGCGAGGCGAGCGGATTAATGAAGTCGAGGTTGGGGTAAATGGAATCGTTGGCGACCGCGTATATGCGCTTCGTGAGGCCAATGGTCGTATCATGAGCGCTAAAAACCAGGCAAAAATGCTGGGATTCCGCGCCTATTATGAGGAGTCCTCTGTATCGGGAGATCAGGCGCGACTCCGCATTAGCTTCCCAGACGGTCGAATCATTGACGCACAGGCTGCTGATACTTCTGCGGTACTCTCGGAAGCACTTGGGCGCACGGTTGTGTTGGAAAAAGGAGCCTCCAGACAACACAATCGCGAGGAGTTCGATCTGGACGGCGCGACCATCTTTGGTGATGTGCCGGTTGAGACCGTCGTATCGGGACTGACGGCGGAGACGATGCCGACTTCCCGGGCGATGCTGCCCGGTCTGTTTTTTGACCAATTCAACATTACACTGCTGGCAAGCGGCACGCTCAGCCACATGCACAACCTGGTCGGCGAGGATGCGAAACTTGATGCGCGGCGCTTTCGCCCGAACATCCTTGTCGAGACCGATCCGGGCAGCGAAGGGTTCGTGGAGGATGACTGGCTTAACGGAAACCTCGAAATCGGAGTGGTGGTCAAACTGGAGCAGGTAAAGCGTAACCTTCGCTGTGTGATGACAACTCATGCTCAGGCCGATCTCGAACGTGACCTACGGATCATTCGCGCGGCGGCGCAGCACCATCAGAATTACGTTGGCGTGGGGGCAGTCGTCAGCGTTCCAGGGAAAGTGCGCGTGGGTGATCCGATTATGCTGGTGTCAGCCGATTGACCGCCCAGTAATCAGTCGAATTTGAGTCTGGGTAGTCCAAAACCCATGATCGTCTCACCAATCAGACCTCCAAGACCTGAACAGACTGATCACTAGCGCGGGGTGGCGGCATCGCGCAGGCGTTTGCTGACGCGGGCGATGATTTCCTCGGCGCTCTCCTCGATAGGACGGTCGGTCACATCGACCACGGTGAAGCGCCCGCGCCGGAAAAGCTGGCGGGCGAACTCGACCTCTTCCACCAGGTCTTCTGGCCGGGAGTAGGTGTTCTTCAGCGAGAGTCCCATGCGCTGCTGGCGGAACTGGCGGAACTGCACCAACTGGCCGGGATCGATGTTCAGGCCGACGACGCGGCGGTTGTCGATCTCGAAGAGCTTTTTAGGGGGCTGCACCTCGCGCATTAGCGGGATATTCGCCACGCGCCAGCCCTGCATCGACAGGTAGATGCTCAGCGGGGTCTTGCCGACGCGCGAGACACCCGTCAGCACGATCTCGGCCAGATGCAGGTCTTCGACGCGCTTGCCGTCGTCATGATCGATGGCGAACTCCATCGAGTCGATGCGCTTGAAGTAGGGTTCGCGCAGGCGGTGATAGAGGCCGGGCTGACCGATGGGCTGCTGGCCGAGGAGCCGCGCCAGATGCAGCAGAAGCTGCCCCTGGAGGTCGATGGTGGTCACGTTGTGGGCGTGCGCCAGTGAGGTGATGGCCGAGCGCAGTTCGGAATCGACCAGGGTGTGGACGATCAGGCCACCGCTGGCGGCAGCCTTTTCGATGATGGCCTCGACCTGAGCCTCGGTTCGCACCTCGCCAACGATGTGTACCGGGACATCGACATCTTTGAACTGGGCCAGCGTGGAGCGGACGATGCGTTCACCGCTCGTGCCCTGCCCGCCGGATACCACAAAAATCTCTGGCACATTGCCGTTCATAGCGATTCACCTTTTGCTGACGGCCGGGGGTATCCTGGCCGATGGGTTTCGGTTCACGACTTACGGGCGGCTGTCGAGATAGGCGGCGATCTTCGCGGCGGCGGCGCGACCGCCGCTGATGCGCTCGGCCAATCCCAGGCCGTGATAATCGCTGCCGGCCATGACCACGCCCGGCGGCAGCATGGCGAGCAGCGCGTCCATCTCCGCCCGGAAGGTGGCTCGATGCGGCGGCAAGGGATCGGCTTCCGGCCAGATGTCCAGGCGGCGGATGACCGGATCGCCGTGCGCCTTGATCTGCTGGCGGACGATGGCGGTCAGCGCGTCCGGTTCCACCAGCGGCGGCGGCACGCGCAGCCCGACGTGCAGCAGCCTATGTCCAGGCGGGACGCGCTGCGGAGCTTCCGTCCATTCGTAGAAGGCCACGGCCATGTCCCAGGGAAAGAGCGGCGGATGGGGCAGGTCGGCATCCCGGAAACCGAGCGACAGGCGGGCGATGAAGTCGTAGCCGTAATCGGCCAGCTTCAGGCTGAACTCCGGCTGCACCGTGCGGAACATGCGCTCGGCGAACCGCGCCGGGGCCGCCACGATGACGGCGGCGGCATCCAGCACCAGGCCGTTTTCCAGGCACAGGGTGAACTGGCCGTCAAGCTGGCCGAGGCTGCTGACGGCCATACGGTGCAGGATCGTGCCCGTCAGGGGTTTCGCCAGGGCGTCGATGAGCATCTGCGCCCCATCGGCGAAGGCGACCAGATCGCGGCGGTGGCTGTCGTGGACGGGGATGAGCGCACCGGCCAATCCGAGGGCTTCCAGGAATGACCAATCGGCGCGGCGGGGAAAGGCGAACGGGCCGCCATCCAGCACGAACCCGTCACGGCGTTCGCTGATGATGCTCCCGCCGAGGCGCTTCTTGACTTCGATCAGGCGGTAGGGAATGCCGCGCCCCTGCAACTCATGGGCGGCGGCCAGCCCGCTCAACCCCCCGCCGATGATGACGACATCGCGCATATCATGGCCTCCAAACCAGGTATTGGTCGCGCAGGACGCTGCGCGAAAGCAGCCGCGCATCGCCGCCCTGGGCATTCATCAGGTAGACATCGAAGACCGAGATGAAGGCGATCCAGCGCCCATCCGGCGACCAGACCGGATCGCGGTCGTTGACCGGCCGATCCGTCAGGCGGCGAGCCTGGCAGGGCGCGGGTCGATCCAGACAGTCAGCATCCAGCGCGTAGATTTCAAAGTTGCCGTCCCGGTCGGTGCTGAAGGCGATCTCGCCCCCATCCGGCGACCAATCCGGGAAGCCGTCGAAGTCGCGGTTTTCGGTCAGGCGGCTGGCTTCGCAGCCGCTGTGCCCGGTTTCATCACAGTCTACCTCAATCACATACAGTTCGTAAAAGATGTCACGGGTGGACATGAAGACGATGCGGCGGCTGTCCGGCGACCAGATTGGGTAGGCGTCGATGATGCCGTTGCGGGTGAGCTGGCGCAGGTTGGAGCCGTTGGCGTCCATGACGTACAGGTCGCAGTTGTTGTCGCAGTCGGACATGAACAGCAGGCGGTGGCCGTCCGGCGACCAGCGCAGCAGCGCGGCGCGGTGATCGGTCAGGCGCTGGTTATCGCGCCCATCGGGGCGGATGCGGTAGATGCCGACCTGACGCGACAGGATCGAGGTGTAGGCGATCCACTGGCCGTCCGGCGACCAGACCGGATAGGCGCTGGGCGCTCCGGTCAGCGCCAGACGGCGCGCGCCGCCAGCGCTGGCATCCAGGCGGTAGAGGTCGGTGCGGCCGTCGCGGTGGGAGTAGAAGACCATCTGCTGCCCATCCGGCGACCAGGCCGGGCGGGAATCCTCGCCGGGGTTATGAGTCAGGTTGACGGCCAGCCCGCGGCTGATGTCCATCAGGTAGATTTCGTAGTTGCCGCTGCTGCCGGCGTAGTAGGTGAGTTCCGGCGCGTGGGGGATCATGACGCGCGAGAGGATGGGCAGCGTCTCCGCGACGGACTGAGCAATTAAGAGACGGTCGAAGGGATCGCGATGATGGCTTTCAAGCTTGTCTAGCGCGAAAACATGGTCGGGCGCAATTGGCAGCAGCACGACCCGGTTGACACGCTGCTGTTCGTCGAGAAGGGTTTTCAGCGGGAGGTTGAGCCTGAGCTTCCCAAGCTGTGATTTGATCTGCAATTCCCAAAGGCTGGCAACACTCAGGAACAAGGTGTTTTCGAGCGCCTGGCAGATGCTCGCGGCTTCTGGGGATAGCTGGTCGGGCGATTCGGCAAGCCACAGGAATGAATGCGAGTCGAGCAGCACTTTCATGCGTCATCGCCCAACCAGAATTCATCGGGAAGCGGATCATCAAAATCAGCGCTTATCCAGATCGTACCGGCATGGAGGCCGAGGACGCGCTGGCCGTGTCGAAGCGCCTGCAACGCCGGCTCCACCCTGTCAGGCGGCAAGCGCGCTGTAATGATCTGTACCAGATCGCCTTCCACCTGTGGCAGCCGATCTTCGAGCGTCTCGATGAGGAGTTGGCGCAAATCCAGGTTGGCAGCCTGGGCACGCTCGATCAGCTCTTCGGGAAGGGTCAAGACCAGTGGTTTGTCGCTCACAGCGAATCCTATCCTCACAACCTCAGCGACATTCTATCACTTTTCCCGAAATCGCGATGATTGCAGAAGATGATAGGTGAAAACCATCTGGTAGCGGATCGTCTCGTCTTTACTCGATCTCGACGGAGGCGCGGTCGATGGAGCGGCGGGTGACTTGCGAGGACAGCACCAGCGAGGTGCGGACTTCGCCGTAGTCCTTGAGCTTCCAGAGCAGCCGTTCGAGGTGCTCCACGCTGGGGACGAACACCTTGAGGATGTAGGACTCCATGCCAGTGACGCAGTGGCACTCGGCCACTTCGACCAGCTCGGCGACGACCTCGCGGAGGCGCATCGATTGGCGGGTGGTGGTGGTCATATGGACGAAGGCCTGGATGGGCAGGCCGACCCGCGCCGGGTCGATCTGGGCGTGGTAGCCGGTAATCAGGCCAGCATCTTCCAGGCGGCGGACGCGCTCGGCAACGGCGGGGGCGGTCAGGCCGATGGCCTCGCCGATCTGCCGGAAGGAGAGGCGGGCGTTCTCTTGCAGATGGCGTAGTATGCGCCATCCGACAGCATCGATTTGGAAAGTCATGCGGCTTACTCACTTTCGATGACAGGCTTAAATCGACGATAACACCTTCGAGAATGTCTGTCAATCCGGCTTCGAGGTGCATACAATGATGTTGTGATCCCCGTCCCCCACAGTGCGGGAATTCAATTGGGGGCGCATTGGGCGCAGCACGCTGCGCCCCTACCCGTACATGGCGGGTCGCCCATACGATGATTCGTCGTTGATTTGATTTCTCGATGAGAGGCTGAATCA
>JAEUQZ010000130.1:9642-11714 GCA_016788965.1 Anaerolineae bacterium
ACCTCGACCCCCGCTTCGCTGCACTCTTCGACAGCCGGGCTGCGCGTGAAAGGCTTCAAGCTGGATCAGCGCTTCTGGATCATCGTGTCGCTGCTGGCGGTGTACATCATCTGGGGCACGACGTATCTGGTGATCCGCTTCGCGCTGGAGGGCTTCACGCCGTACTGGATGATGGGGCTGCGTTTCGTGATCGCGGGGGGCGGGTTGTTCCTGTTCCTGCGGCTGCGGGGATCGCCGATGCCGAGTTTGCGGCAGTGGCGGAGCGCGACGTTGGTCGGGGCGCTGCTGCTGGGCGGGGGGATGGGCAGCGTGGCGATGGCGGAGCAGGCGATCTCGTCGGGGCTGGCGGCGGCGCTGGTGGCGGTTTCGCCGCTATGGGCGATGCTGTTCAGCCGACTGTGGGGGCGCATTCCGACACGGCGGGAATGGATCGGCGTGCTGCTGGGTATGCTGGGTGTGATGCTGCTGAGCCTGGAAGGGAACCTCCAGGCGAATCCGCTGGGGATTGCGCTGGTGATCTTCGGATCGGTGTGCTGGGCGTTCGGCTCGGTGTGGATGAAGCACCTGGATATGCCGCCGGGGGTGATGGGCACAGCGGCGGAGATGCTGATGGGCGGTTTGGTGCTGTGCGGGATGGCGCTGCTGCGGGGCGAGCCGTTCCCGACTGCGCCGACGCCGGGGTCGATCCTGGCGCTGGTGTATCTGATCGTGCTGGGTTCGCTGGCGACGATGACGGCGTATCTGTATCTGCTGCGGACGGTTTCTCCGACGCTGGCGACGAGCTACGCTTTCGTCAACCCGGCCATCGCGCTGCTGCTGGGCGTGGTGATCGGCGGGGAAGTGCTGACGGGCAGCGCCCTGCTGGCTTTGCCGGTGATTTTGCTGGGGGTGGGGTTCGTCGTGCTGGCGAAGCGGCAGGAGTAGGCGCGGCAACGCGGGGAGAATGATGGGTGGACGCAGGTGGGCGACCCTACATCATCAAGAAAGTTTTGTAAGGCAGTAAACATACGCTTGTTCGGTGTTGCGGGCGTAATGCTTGACTCGGATGGCGTCGCGCACCTGAATATGGATGACGTAGGGAAGGTGGTCTGGTACTATACTGAGGCGACCATCAAAGTGTATCTCACTCCATACGCGCATCCTTCCAGGAGGTGTTCCAGGTGGCAACCTTTGTCCTTGTCCACGGCGGTTGGCACGGTGGTTGGTGTTGGAAACGAGTAGCACCCCATTTGCAGGCGGCCGGCCATGTTGTCTATTCACCGACCCTGACGGGCTTAGGGGAACGCAGTCACCTGGCATCGCCTGAAATCAACCTTTCGACCCACATTCAGGACATCCTCAACGTCCTGATCTATGAAGATCTGACTGATGTTGTCCTGGTTGGGCATAGCTATAGTGGGATGGTCATCGCGGGCGTTGCCGATCGCGCATCAGAACGGGTGACCAGGCTCGTCTACTTAGATGCCTTTGTTCCGGAAGATGGACAGTCTCTGCAAGATATTTTCCGACCGCCATACGGCGAAGGCGTGAACCTCGAAGCTCTCTTGGTTGATGGATGGCGCTTACCCTATCCCTTTCTTGAGCGCCCGTTCGGCATTACCTCCGAGGCCGATGTGCAGTGGGTCCTCGACAAAATTACGCCCCAGCCAGTCAATACCTTGCTCGAACCCGTCCATTTCACGAACGGCGGCGCGCCGGCGATCCCGCGAACTTACATCTATCTCAGGTCTCCGGGAGGGCAACCTCCGGATACTGAATTTGTGTGGTTCGCGGAGCGGGCGCGGACGCAACCCGGGTGGACGTATCACGAGTTGGTCAGCGGTCATGATGCCATGCTTATCATTCCAGAGGCAGTCGCGGCACTCCTCCTTGAAGGAGTGCCAGGGTAGTTACTGAGTTGTGCCACACCGTCGCTCCTTACCCTGTGGCTTACACGGTTCAAGCCAGAACTGGCGTGGCACAGAGTGTGCGAGTTGCTCAGGAGTAACCATCGGCGTGCCGCCGAACATGCGGTTGCAGGCGACCGGCTATCGCGCTGCTGCTGGGCGTGGTGATCGGCGGGGAAGTGCTGA
>JAEUQZ010000131.1 GCA_016788965.1 Anaerolineae bacterium
CTTCCTGATCTTTCTCGGTGTGGCCTGCACCCTGGTCTACTTTCAGTACCTCGCCCGGCGCCGGCCTGATGGCCGCATCCGGCGCGGTGCGCTCGCCCAGGTGATGGGTGCGGTCGGCCAGATCGTAATCGTCATCACTCTGGGCGCGATCTATGCAGGAGCCATCCTGACCAGCTTGACCATTTTCAGCGAGCGCGTCGGCTTTATCCTGACGCGGATCACGGGAGGGTAGCGTGGCGGCAGAACCTTCAGGTTCGATCCTGGCGGTTGATTTCGGGAACGTGCTGACGCGCGCCATCCTGATCGATCTAGTCGATGGCGTGTATCGCCTCGTCGCGCGTGGCGAAACCCGCAGCACCATCGGCTTCCCATCCAATGATGCCCGCGTGGGGCTGCGCCGGGTTGTCCAGCAGATTTCTGAAGTGACCGGGCGCAAGCTGCTTACTCCCGATGGCCGGGTCATTACCCCGGAGTCGTCGGATCGCTCTGGCGTCGATGATTTCGTGATGACGGCCAGCATCGGCCGCACGCTACGGACGGTCATCATTGGGCTGGTTCCCGAAGTCAGCGTCGCCAGCAGCATCCGGGCGACCGGGGGCACTTACGTCGAAATCGTCGAGACCTTCAGCCTCGATGACCCACGCTCTGAACAGGAGCAGTTGAACGCCCTGGTCGCGGCGCGGCCTGATCTGGTCTTCATCGCAGGTGGCAGCGAAGATGGGGCACAGGAGACGGTCATGCAATTGGCGCGGTTGGTCAAACAGGCCATCCGCCTGATGCAGGGTGGTCGCAGCCCGAACCTGATTTATGCCGGAAACAGCGCCCTCGTCCCGTCCATTCGCGTTCTGTTCGGCGAATTCTCCACGCTGTTCATCGCGCCCAACGTGCGCCCGTCAGCGGATACCGAAGACCTGGATGGCGCGCAGCTTCAACTGGCGCTGGCCTACAATCAGCAGCGGTCTGGACGCGGTGGCTTCGGCGAATTGGGTCGGATGACCAGCCTCGGTGTGCTGCCCACCGCCCAAAGCTATCGGGTGATGGCCGAGTATCTCACCCAGGTGATCGACGGCGGTGTGCTGCTCGTCGATATGGGCAGCGCAGTCAGTATTCTGGCCGCGGCGGCAGGCGAAAAAGTCACCTCGACCATCCGCACCGATATCGGTCTGGGGCATAGCGCCGACAGCCTGCTTCATGCGGTCGGGGCCGAAGCCGTTGAAAACTGGCTGCCTTTCCGTCCCGCTCCCAACCAGATCCGTCACTATGCGCTCAACAAAACCCTGCGTCCGGGCACAGTCCCGGAGACGCTCAAGGGGCTTTACCTGGAACATGCCTTCCTCAAGGCGGGTATGGGCCGTCTCGTCAAAGATGTCCTGGCCTCATGGGGAACAGCGCAGCCGGGGCAGGTGGCCCTGACCCCACCCTTCAGGCGGATCATCGCGGCTGGCTCTGGCTTTACCGGTTCCGGCCATCCCGGACTGGGCGCCCTCGCCATGCTGGATGCTATCCAGCCGACCGGAGTTGCCCAACTTCAGGCCGACGCTTATGGTCTGATTGCCGCGCTGGGCGGTTTGGCCGTCACCAACCCGTCGGCGGTTGTCCAGGTTATGGAAAGCAGCAGCTTTGAGCAGTACGGCGTGGTCGTGAGTGTCAGCGGTCTGCCCCGGTCGAACCGTACCGCACTGAACGTCAAGATCACAACCTCCGATGGGCAGACCATCAAGCAGCAGGTTCAGGGCGGCAGCCTGTGGGTGTATCCGCTCCCGGTCGGCCTGACCGCGAAGATCGATGTCCGGGCGGGGCGTGGACTGAATATCGGTGGCAAAGGGCGCGTTCGTATGGAAGTGGAAGGCGGTACGGTGGGCATCATCTTCGATGCCCGCGGGCGGCCGCTGCCTGTTGCTGAAACTGCATCCGGCCGCGCCGATCAGATTCCGGCCTGGATCGCGGCCATGACGGGCGATCCGATCAAACCTGTGGATCAGTCGTGGTTGGAAGTACCCGACCGCGATGCTGAAGTCGATGACCGCCCCGACACATACAGCCGACGCCCGGCGTCGCGTGCCGGTGAGCGGCGCGGATTGTTCGGGCGGCGGACTTCGGGCGTCAAACAAGTGGAGAAAGCCGTCGCCGGGATGCAGCTCAGCGACGATACCAAGCCCGAAGTCATGGATCTGCAAAATCAACTTGATGACCTGCGGCGGAAGTAACCATGTCGAACTATTATCCCGCCCAGCGCCACACGCTGGAAATGACCACCATTCAGCGAGAACAATCCCTGCCGGAAGATGCCATCGGCCAGGTGGAAGCTCGCCAGGGACAAAGCGTCAATCTGCGCGACATTGTGGCGAAAGGCCGCCTGCCGTCACGCTTTGTGATCGTGGACGCGGCCCAGTTCTTCAAACTCAGGAAGCCGGAAGAACTCACTGAACTGCTTCATGTCGAAATCGGCAGCCTGGTCGCGCCCAATGATGTGATGGCCTCCCGCAAGAATCGCAAGCTCTATTCCCCAATTGTCGGCTTTGTGGCCGATATCGACGGCGGCCGGATCATTGTCCAGGAATCCCCGGAAACTGTCGAACTCGAAGCCGGGTTGGACGGCCAGGTCATACAGGTGCGTCCAGGGCGCGGCGCGGTGATCGAGACCTCGGCCAGCGTCGTTCAGGGAGCCTGGGGCAATAACCGCCGGGTGATCGGCTCGCTCAAGGTCGAGCCAGAAGCTGGCCTGGAGAGTTTATTTGGCGAAAATCTGGATATCCAGTATCGCGGTTCCATCCTGGTCACGCGCCGGTCCCTGCGCGATACCGGGCTGCAAGTGCTAGAAGATCAATCTCTGGCCGGCGTGATTGCACCCAGTATGGAAGCCGATCTGATCGACCGGGTGATGAGGCTGAAGAGCGCGGTGATGCTTACCGAAGGATTCGGCGCTTTTCGCATGAATGTAGCGGCGTTCAATCTGCTCACGCAGTACAATGGGCGTCAGGCCACGCTGGATACCGCCCAGCCGACGCGCTGGGCAGGACGCTATCCAGAGGTCATTATCAATCCGTCTGGACGCGGCAGTGGTCGAGCGCCCCGCCCGAACACCGATATGACGCTCGAAGTCGGAACCAACGTCCGGCTGACGCGGCTGCCGAACGCCGGAACGGTCGGCAAAGTGGTCAATTTGCCAAAATCACCATTCCTGTTGGAGAATGGACTGCGGGTCTTATGCGCTGAAGTGGAAACCATCACCGGCGAAAGGTTAATGGTTCCACTGGCGAATTTAGAAGTATTCGGTAGATAATAGAGCGTCATACGATGACGACTCAGCACCGCCCAGGAGAAGATCATGACGTTTAACAGACGTGATCTGCAGGATGACGATGACGATTTCAAGTTCGATGATGATTTCAGTTTTGATGATGACCAGAAGAAAGGCGATGACTTCAAGTTCGATGATGAACCCGCCGACATCGGTCTGGACGACGACAAGGACAAGGGGTTCGGCTTCGAAGACGAAGACATGCCCGTTATCGATGACGGGGGAACAACGGAGCGGCAAGGCCCGAACCGCACCTTCGTCATCCTGGCTGGATTGATGATCCTGCTGTTCGTCGCAGGTCTGGCGGTGGTGCTGCTCCTGGCGCTCCGGGAAACTGGCCCAACGCCCGTCGAACAGACTCGCGCCGCCATCGAGACCCAGAACGCGGATACGCTGATCCTCCTCGGCCAGACCCAGACGGCCGCGGTCGTGGTTGCCCTGGCGCAGACCCAGACGGCTTCTGTGCCAACCGCCACGCCGACCGAGACGCCGACGCCGCGTCCGCCCACGGTGACGCCTACTCCGCTCGAACCCACGCTGGACGCGACTCAGCAGTTCGCCAACGCGCTGCTGACCCAGACTGCGCGTGAAGCCACGCAAACGGCTGAAGCCGCTCTGATCGAGCCGACCCGCGAGCCGCAGGATGCCAACGCCGTCGCGCTGACGGCGACCCGTCTGGCCGAGATTCTGCTCGGCGCGGGTGGCGGCGCTGCGACTGAAGTCGCTGGCCTGCCAACCCCGACCCGTGAAGGCGGCGGAGCTATTGTGCCGACCCAGTTGCCTGATACTGGTCTCTTTGACGACCTCGGATCGGGTGGGAACGCGGGTTTGATCGCGCTGCTGGCGCTTGGCCTTGTCGGGGTGATCGTCCTATCGCGCGTGGCACGGGCGGTCAACAAGTAAGCGTTCATCTGTCGCTGATGAGATCAAGTCTGTACAGAAAGGCGGCATCATGCCGCCTTTTTGCGTGACATGAACGCGACATGTGTATTTCACGATTGTTATCCCGTCACCAGGAAACGTTAATGCTCCTATGTATCGACTCATGATACGCTCATCGTAGTCGCATCCCGGAAAGCGCGAATCTACTTTGTCGATAATACTGGCGTGAATAGGATGAAAGACCTATGGCTGGAAAGACGGAGTAGGCGAGAATTATTCACTGTGTTCGTAAGTGTGGGTTCCGGGCGTTGTTCGTGAAGGAGAAGGTGGCTGATGGACGAGCAGAAGACATCCCAATCGGCTGAAATCATCCCCCCAACCACTTCTGCCGCTTCTGCCTCGGCGAGTGAGGAAACACCAGCGGCTGCTGGCGTGACTCGCCGGCTGCATGAAATCCCCGGCATCGTCACGGATACAGCCAATCAACCTGACACCAAAGAACTCCCTGGTATCAACAAAGTACCTCCCACACCCGAAAAGACCAGCCTTCTTCCACCCGGCTCCGCAAAGTCCGGCAGCGATTCTTACCGCACCCACGTTGTCTCGCGGGCTATGGCGCTGCGGCGGATGCTGGCCGTCAAACCCACCGACAAATCCAGAGCCGATCTGCCTCCACGCAAGATACGCCTGATTATCCGGGGCATAGGCGAATCCTATCGCCTCAGCGAGGGTGACATTCTCCTGATAGGGCGTAACGATTTCCGCAGCGGTGGCTTCAGCCCCGATGTGGATTTAGGGCCGTTGGGCGGCCATGAGCGTGGAGTTTCCCGCGCCCATGCGCGTCTGCACCTCGAAGACGGCAAACTCTACGTCACCGACCTGTACAGCTCCAACGGCACTTATCTCCACAAAGAACAGCTGAAGCCGGAAAAGCCTTACCCCGTCTTTCACAGCGATGAACTGCTCCTGGGTGCGATGAGCATCACCGTCGAATTCGAGTAATACCCAATCTCCAATTGATCTGTAACGAAGACGAGGCCGATCCCATCGGCCTTTTTGTTCCCCTGGATTCCTGGCAAACAGAAGAGGGGTAGGCTATTTGCTTACCCCTCTTGAGCAGAACTGCTGCTAATCGTCGTTTCTGGGATCAGACCGCAGCCGCCAGGCACGACGAGACCAGTTGAACCACTTCCTTTGGTTTGAACGGTTTGCTCAGGGCAGCCGTCGCGCCAATCTGCCGGATGAAGGCCTGTTCGCGGACGCGCGGCCCGGCGCTGTAAAGGATCACCGGGATGAGACTGACCTCGGGATCGTGTTTCAGCGTCATGCAGATGTCTGCTCCGCTGATTCCTGGCAGCATATCGTCCAGCACCACCAGATCAGGACGTTCCTTGTACACCAGGTCGAGACCCTCGCGGCCGTTCGTCGTCACGATGGTTTTGAATCCAGCACGCTGCAAGACGATCTGAAGAATATCCAGAAAACTCGTTTCGTCGTCTACGATCAGGATGGTTTGCATGACTATCGCGGTCTCCTCTTTCAGAACGCTCGCATAAAGGCAGGCCGTGAACTCGAACCTGCGGACAACTCACTCGACCTTATCGTAACACTGAGTCACGTTCTGAATCGTTAAAGAATTGAGGGACTCTGGGCGACCGCCAATTCCCTTAATGTGCTGCTAAACTGAACCTGCTGAAAGTTAGGCAGGCCGCCTTCAAACCAGATTCGCGCAAATCTGCGCGGTGAACTGTGCGGTCGATATGGAATCCTGCGAGTAGATGTCGGCGGTGTAGTCGCCTTCGGCCAGCGTTTGCCGCACCGCCCGCTCGATCCGATCCGCTGCTTCGATCCTGCTCCAATAATGGCGCAGCAGCATCGCCACACTGAGAATGGCTGCCGTCGGGTTGGCGATGCCTTTGCCGGCAATATCCGGGGCGCTGCCGTGAACAGGCTCCGCGATGGCGATGCCGTCTCCCAAACTCAGAGACGGAGCCAGCCCCAGGCCGCCGCCCCAGGCCGCAGCCATATCGGAGAGGATGTCGCCGTACAGGTTCGGCGTCAGGATGATGTCGAAGCGGGAAGGGTCCTTGACCATCCAGTAGGCGGCTGTATCGACATAGAGTTCATCGGTAATGATTTCGGGGTAGAAGGCGGAGACTTCCAGCGCCACCCGACGAAACAGACCGTCAGATTGGCTGAGGACGTTGGCCTTATGCACGATGGTGATTTTCTTGCGCCCGATCCGCTGCGCCAATGAATAGGTCAGCCGGGAAACCCGCTCGGTGGCGTCGCGCGTAATGACCTTCTCAGCGATCCCGGTCTGCCCATCGTTTTCGGTATGCTCATGCCCGATGTACAGGTCTTCGGTGTTTTCCCGCACCACCAGCATATCGACCCCTTCGCGGGAGGTCGGCACGGGAAGATGCTGCGCGGGGCGCAGGTTGGCGAAGGCTCGCAAAGTGCGCCGCAGCCGCACAATCGGGGAGAAATAGCCCTCTACTGGATAGGCAGGAGAAGAGACCGCGCCGAACAACACAGCCTTGCAATCCCGCGCCATCTGGATCGTTTCTTCGGGCAGCGATGTGCCGCGCTCCTGAAAGACGGCCCAGCCCGCGGGCATTGGGCGGATGACCACATCGGGAGCAACCTTCATCAGTACTTCGATGGCAGCGGGAATGACCTCACGGCCAATTCCATCCCCTTCGATCACGCAGAGTTCGGGCGATGTCACTACTGAGTTCATTGCTGGATCGGGACACATGGCACACCTTCATCGTGGACGCAAGCAGCCCTGACGAAACCTGAACCTGCGAGGATACAGGCCGCGCGGCTGAAACCGTATCAACAATACCCAGGATGAAGACCTATTTGGGGAAGAAGCACACTATTGGGGCGATGTCCGTGCGAAGCGGCATCAGCCCCGTATTATTTTCCCTGTAATTCTGGCATGTCTGCGCGGTTTTGTCGAATAGTTCATGGAATCGCGTCGATTCCGGCGCTGTCCTGCATGAACGCAGCCTGGCAATCCACAATCGGATCGTCTGGGCCGGGTTCGATTCGCTGATAAGAACCATCAGGCTGCATCTCCCAGGCACGCTGATTGTCATTTAGATAGGTCGCCAGGATACGCAGCAGACGTTTCTGGAGCTTGCTATCCAGCACGGGGAAGACCACTTCGACCCGGTTGAGCAGGTTGCGCCGCATCAGATCGGCGCTGCCCAGGTAGAAACGCTTGTCGGCGGGGGCGTTGTGGAAGTAGAAGATGCGGCTGTGTTCAAGATAGCGTCCGATATGGCTGGTGAGACGGATGTTTTCGCTCATGCCCGGCAGCCCCGGAACCAGACAGGAGAATCCGCGCACGATCAGGTCGATGCGGACACCCGCCTGAGAAGCCTGATAGAGTTTCTGGATAATCATATCTTCTTCGATCTGATTCATCTTGAAGATCATCCGTGCCGCTTTGCCCGCGCGAGCCGCGGCGATCTCATTGTCGATCAAGGCGATCAAGCCGCCGTGCAGGTGTTCAGGGGCGACCAGGAGGCGCTTGTAGGTCGTCGCCGGGGCATAACCGGTCAGGCGGTTGAACAACCGCGAGACATCATCGGCCAACTCCGAGTTGCAGGTCAGCATGCCCAGGTCGCTGTACATCCTGGCTGTTCCGGCGTTGTAATTGCCCGTTCCCAGGTGGATGTAGCGCCGCACCCCATCAGCTTCGCGGCGGACGACCAGCGCGACTTTGGCGTGAGTCTTGACGGGGAGTTCCTCCACGCCGTAGGTCACATGCACACCCTTGCGCTCCAACTGACGTGCCCATTCCAGGTTGTTCTCTTCGTCGAAGCGGGCTTTGAGTTCAACCAGTACGGCGACCTGTTTGTCGTTGTCGCGGGCTTCGAGGAGCGCCTCGACGATAGGCGAGTTCTTGCCGACTCGGTAGAGCGTTGCCTTGATTGCCAGCACATCAGGATCACGCGCGGCGGCGCGGAAGAAGGTTTCCACCGGGCGGAACGAGTCATAGGGGTGATGCAGCAGAATATCGCCCTTACGGACTTCCGGGAAGATATCTTTCTCGGTCAGGCTGTCGGTCAGCCGAGGAAAATATGGTGGGTACTTCAACTCCGGGTGATCGATGCTGGACAGATCGAACAGGCTGCTGGCTCCCAACGCGCCATCGATCATGTAGACATCACGTTCGGGAGAGACGCCAAGCTGGTAGATCAACTGGTTGAGCGTGCGGTCGCTGATGTTATCAGGGACACTCAGCCGCACCACCGAACCGAAGCGCCGCTCGCGCAGGCTTTCCTCAATGAGGGCGCTCATGCTGCCGACGGCATCTTCTTCCTGCTCATAATCGACATCGGCGTCGCGGGTGACTCGGAAGGGGTATTGCTCGACCACACGCATCCCTGGGAAGAGCGCGTCCAGGTTATCGGCGATAATGTCCTCCAGCCACAGGAATACATCGCGGACGCTAGTGTCATTGGCATAGCGCCGCATGATCTTGCCGAGATCGACCATGCGGGGCAGGGCTTCGGGCACTTTCAGCCGGACGAACTCGGTCTGGCGGTGGCTGCCGTTGCCCCGCTTGAGCCACACAGCCAGATTCAGGCTCAGGTTGGAGATGAACGGGAATGGCCGGGCATGATCGACTGCCAGCGGGGTCAGCACCGGGAAGATTTCATCGCTGAAGTAGCGCCGGGTCGCTTCTCGCTGGAGAGCATCGAGCTTGCTGGTTTCGGTGACGCGGATACCGTGTTCAGCCAACTGCGCGAACACACCGCGCATGGTCGCCCGCTGAATCTTGACCAGATCGACCACTCGGCTGCGGATGTCGAAGATTAACTGGGTGGGATGAATTCCATCAGGGCGATTGGTCGGCAGACCGGCCTTCATCTTGTCATGAACCGAAGCCACCCGCACCATATAGAATTCATCCAGGTTGTTGCTGACGATTGCCAGAAACTTGACTCGTTCCAGCAAAGGGACGCTTTCGTCCTGAGCCATCGCCAGCACGCGCTGGTTGAACTCGATCCAGGCCAATTCACGGTTGACGTAATTGACCGACGAAAGATCAGGTAGAGGGGTTTCGACTGCTGCGCTCATCCGGTTTTGTCCCATACAAAGTAGAGCCTGACCAGGCTTGTGTTTACACTATAACGAAATATCGTCTTGTCGCGCAATAGCCCACGTTAAGGTTGTGCTGCACTTTGGTGGTCGTAAGATGAACAGCCTTCGAGACTTCAATACGGTGCGATGTATTGGAATGAACGGGCTAAAGGAATCATGCGACAGCACATCGAATACCTGCAGAACACAATCACCACATGGCCGGGTATGACGGCCGAACCCCACCGTTTCGGCGGAATCGAGTTCAAACTGAACGGCGTCGAGATCGGCCATGTACATCATCATGGCATGGTGGATATTCCCTTCAACAGCCAGATTCGCAACCAGTTGATCGCCGAAGGTCGGGCGGACGTTCACCATCTGCTCAAGGATACGGGCTGGATCACGTTTTACATTCGCCAGCCGGAGGATGTGGAACGGGCAGAATGGTTGTTCCGATTGTCGTATCTGTTTCATGCGGGGCGAGGCCGGAGCCGGACGGCGCTGGCCGGGCAGATCGATATCCCCGAAGCGGTGGCGGCGCTGTGCCTGAGTGAGTCGATGCAGGCTGTCTTCGACCGGGTAACGACCCGCCCCAGCGCGACCTCATAATCAGGCGAGTTCGGCGAGTTTCTGAAATTCCTCGCGGCTCATGGGCTGGCCGTGGCTGTCGATGTACCAGTCATAAGCATCGCTGACCAGACGGCGCATCATGGCGGAGTCCAGAGTATCTTCCGGGCGGCGGAGATGCAGAGGCGGGAGATAGTAGCAGTCTCCCACGAACAGCACGCGCTGTTCCGGCAGCCGCACGACGACCGAGTCGGGCGCGTGTGCCCCACCGACGTGTTCGAGTTCGAGCGTGACCCCTTCAACGTAGAGTGTCAACGACTGGGTAAAGATGATCTCCGGCTGGACGACGCGGAAGCTGCGCCAGTCTTCGACAGCGCGGCTCATCGCCCGCAGGGCGGTTTCCCGCGCCGGGGATCGCTGGATTTCTTCCTGGACATAGCTGTGGCTCCAGGGTTTGGAACCGAGTTCAGCCAGGTGCTTGCGGCAGAGTTCATGGGCAGCGGCGGGCGCGCCGAAGACCATCGCGCCGAAGACGTGATCCCAATGGCTGTGGGTATAAATGACCTGACGCACAGGCGGGGCCTGAATATCATCGAGCGCGATCATGATGCGCCGGGCATGGCGCGGGCTGTTCCCGGCGTCGATCAGCACAGTTTGCCGTCCGGCAACGATGATGCCGACGTTGGGCTGCACCCGCTCCGAGTTTTCGTCGCGCGGGAAGATGTAGACATTCGGAACGATCTGAACCAACGTTTCCGTCACAGCGCCTCCAGTGGACTGCCCGATCCGGTCTTCGTGGCGGCTATTGTAACGGATTCTCCGGCGGTCTCCAGTCTGGCTTAGCGGCTGGGCATGACGCGCCAGAGGGCGAAGTGGTCATCGAAGCCCTTGATCTGGGTCTCGAAGGCTTCCGCGCCACAATCGTCAAGCTGGAGCATCTGATCGACTTCGGGATCGCTGCGGACGGCGTTGGAGATGATCACATCGTCGCCGGAAGACAACCCTTCCAACCGGGCGGCTTTGTTGACCACCGAACCGAAGTAGTCCAGCCGCCCATTGAGCGTCACAGCGATACACGGGCCGTAGTGGATGCCGACGCGCAGTTTGAGCGGTGTGCCATCCGCGCCCTGGAACTGGGCCAACTGCTGCTGCGCGGCGATCATGGCACGAAGAGCCGGGGCGGGGCGACGGAAGACGGCCATGATGGCATCGCCGATGGTTTTGACGACGGCTCCTCCTTCGGCCTGCACCGCGTCGCGCAGCAGATCGAAGTGGCTCATCACCAGCCCGAAGGCAGGCGCGTCCCCGATCTGGTTGTAGAGCCGGGTCGAACCGCGCAGGTCGGTGAAGATGATCGCCATGCTGCCGACGGAGATATGCTGGCCGGGGCGCAGCGCCTCGGAGGCAAACAGATCGCGGAAAACCTGGAGGGCGGTGACATCAGCAGCGGTTACGGCCTGATCGCCCCAGGCGAGGCGTTCCAGGATGAACAACTGCTCTTCATCGGTGGCGTTTTTGAGGCGCAGGTTGGCTCCGCTGCGAATCGGATGTTCGCCACTCGGCCAGCCATCGACGCGGCTGGCTCGCAGGGTGATTTCGCCTGCACCCCGATCTTCGCCGACCTGGAGGAACTCACCGCCGCGCAGATTGAGCGTGCGGAGGCGGTAGCGGCCGTTCTCCAATGCGGGGTGGATGGCACGGTCTTCGCCAGCCTGGAGAAGCTGTTGGACGACGACGTGTGGTGTGGTCTGCGGGCCGGCAATGCAGGACTCGGTATGTTCGACCTCGCGGATCGAAGGGTTGGGGTG
>JAEUQZ010000132.1 GCA_016788965.1 Anaerolineae bacterium
TGCTAAACGCTTTCCAGGAGTCGAGCGGTATTCGCGTCGAGATTCTGCGAAGTGGCGACGCGGGCACGATGGTCAATCAGGCAATCCTGAGCATCGGGAATCCACTGGGGGATGTGCTGTTCGGTGTGGACAACACATTCCTGGGGCGGGCGCTGGATGCTGATATCTTCACGCCGTATGAATCGCCGCTGCTCGACAAGGTAGACGCGGCTTTCCAGATCGATCCCGAACACCGGGTGACGCCCATCGACTACGGCGATGTGTGCCTGAACTACGATGTGGCCTACTTCGATGTGGCGGGAGTAAGCATCCCTTCAACGCTGGAAGAATTGGCACAGCCGGAATATGCTGATCTGCTGGCGGTACAGAATCCGGCCACGTCGTCGCCGGGACTGGCGTTCCTGCTGACGACGATTGCCCACTTCGGAACCGAAGGGGATTACACCTACCTGAACTACTGGCAAGACCTGGTGAAGAACGGGGTCTACATCGCCGATGACTGGTCAGATGCGTATTACGGCCAGTTCAGCGGCAGCACAGGCAGCGAGGGGTCACGACCGCTGGTTGTGAGCTATGCCAGCAGCCCACCCGCCGAGGTCTTCTTCGCGGAGACGCCGACTGACACGGCTCCGACGGCCGGCATCATCGCCGACGGGATGTGCTTCCGGCAGATCGAGTTTGCCGGGATACTGAAGGGGACGGATCAACCAGAGGCGGCGCAGCAGTTCATCGACTTCCTGCTGAGCGTTCCGTTCCAGGAGGATGTGCCGCTGCAAATGTTCGTGTTCCCGGTCAACGGTGATGCGACTCTGCCGGAGGTGTTCGTCACGCACGCGCAGGTTCCAGAACAGCCCGTCATGATGGGCATCGACGAGATCAACGCCAACCGCGAAAAGTGGATTCAGGAATGGACCGAAACCGTCCTGCGCTGATGCGATGGGGCTGGCACGGGCTGATGCTCGTGCCGCTCGTCTTTCTGGGTTTGTTCTTCGTCTATCCGCTCGCAGCGATCTTCGGGCTGAGCCTGTTCCCGGAGGGGTCGGCGGATTGGAGCGGCTTCACGCGGCTGGTGACATCGAACTACTACCGGGACACGCTGGGGTTCACGTTGGGGCAGGCGCTGCTCTCGACGGGGCTGACGCTGGGGCTGGCGCTGCCGGGAGCGTATATCTTCACGCGCTACCGATTCCCCGGTAAGAGCCTGTTCCTGTCGCTTTCGACGCTGCCGTTCGTTCTGCCGACCATCGTGGTGGCGGCGGCCTTCAGCGCGTTGATCGGCCCGCGCGGGCTGGTCAACGAATGGCTGATGGCGGCATTGGCGCTCGACGAACCGCCGATTCAACTGGAGCGGACGTTCACGATCATTCTGATCGTGCATGTGTTTTACAACTATGCGGTGGCGCTGCGTATCCTGACAGGGTATTGGGCGAACCAGAATCCGCGCATGGAAGAAGCAGCCCGCATCCTGGGGGCACATGGCTGGCGGCTGTGGTGGCACATCCGGCTGCCGATCCTGCGGCCGGCGCTGACGGCAGCGGCGCTGCTGGTATTCATCTTCACGTTCACCAGCTTCGGCGTGGTGCTTGTCCTGGGCGGGCCGCGCTTCGCTACGCTGGAAGTGGAAATCTACCGTCAGGCGGTCAACCTGTTCAATCTACCGGTGGCGGCGGCGCTGTCGCTGGTGCAGATCGCGGTGATGTTCGCCATGATGGTGGTGTATACCCGGCTCCAGCGGCGGATCAGCGGCGATCTGGTCAGCACGACGACCAGCGCCCGATCTCCGCGCACCCGGCGCGAGTGGGCGGCCGTGACGATCACGCTGGCGTTCATCGGGGTGATGCTGTTCACGCCGCTGGCCGCCCTGATCGCGCGGTCGGTGACGACGAACGCGGGAGAACTGAGCCTGCGGTATTACGAGCAGCTCACGCAGAACAGTCGGAATTCGGTGCTGTTCGTGCCACCGATCCAGGCCGTAGGCAACTCGCTGGTCTTCGCGGCGGCTACGACGGTGCTGGCGGTCGGGTTGGGTCTGCTGACGGCCTATCTGCTGTCCGGGCGCATCTGGCAGCGGGGAAGCTGGTTCGACGCGGTGTTCATGCTGCCGCTGGCGACGAGCGCGGTCACGCTGGGGTTCGGTTATATCATCGCGCTGGACGAACCGCCGCTCAACCTGCGGACTTCTCCCGTGCTGATCCCGCTGGCGCACTGCCTGGTGGCGATCCCGTTCGTGGTGCGGAGCGCCCTGCCCGCGCTGCGGGCGATTCCGCCGAGTCTGCGAGAGGCAGGGCAAGTGCTGGGAGCGTCACCGTGGCAGGTCTGGCGGCGGATCGAACTGCCGCTCATCAGCCGGGGGGTGATCGTGGGGGCAACCTTCGCCTTCACCGTGAGTATGGGTGAGTTCGGGGCGTCGTTGTTCATCGCGCGGCCAGACACGCCGACGATTCCGGTCGCCATCTTCCGATTGCTCGGCCAACCAGGGGCGCTCAATTATGGGCAGGCGCTCGCCATGAGCAGCATCCTGATGCTGGTTTCGGCGGCGGGATTCATCCTGATCGAACGGCTGCGTACTGCCGGGATCGGAGAATTCTGAATGATCCGCATCGCGCAGGTGTCGCGGCGTTATGGGCAGGCGCTTATCCTCAAAGGGATCGACCTGGAGGTGCAGGCGGGAGAGATTGTGTGCCTGCTGGGGCCGTCCGGGTGCGGGAAGACGACGCTGCTGCGGTTGATCGCGGGGTTGGAACCGCTGGACGACGGTGACATCCTGTGTGATGGGCAGTCCATCGTGCCAATTCCGGTGCATGAACGACACTTTGGGTTCATGTTCCAGGATTTCGCGTTGTTTCCGCATTTGAGTGTGGCCGACAACATCGCCTTCGGGCTGCGGATGCAGCGGATGGCCGACGGAGAGGTCAAAACGCGCGTGGGCGAGGCGCTGGAACTGGTCAATCTGGCGGGATTCGAGCGGCGGGATGTGGCGCGGCTTTCCGGTGGAGAGCGGCAACGGGTGGCGCTGGCACGGAGTTTAGCACCCAGGCCGCGCTTCCTGATGCTGGACGAACCACTCGGCTCACTGGATGCGGCGCTGCGCGACGACCTGACCAGCGATCTGCGGCGGATCATCAAGCAGCTTGGAATCACGGCGCTGTATGTCACGCACGACCAGCGCGAAGCGTTCATCGTGGCAGATCGAGTCGCCATCCTGAACCAGGGGCGCATCGAGCAGATTGACGCGCCAAATACGCTCTACAAGGCTCCGAAGACTGTTTTTGCAGCGCGATTCCTGGGGCTGGAGAATATCATCGCCGCGCAGAGGCAGGATGCGGAACACGCGCAGACGGCGCTGGGTGTGTTCGCGCTGGCCGAGGCAGCACCATATGTGCTGCTGCATCCTGATGGGATCGAAATCGATGCATCGATAGAGGTGGGAGTTCCGGTCGAGGTCACGGAGGCGATCTTTCTGGGCGGGAGCCACCGCATTCGGGGGCGCTACAGCAGTGGTCAAATGCTGATGTTCTGGAGTCGGAACGGGGATGTTCCACGACCGGGGGACACCGTGACGCTGCGGATCGATCCGCAGGCGGTGGTTCCACTCCAGGCGTGAAAATGAAAAGGGCGGTCTTTCGACCGCCCTGCTCTTTCGGAGAAAAGCCGCGTCAAATATCCAGATTGCGGACGCTCTTGGCGTGGGTCTGGATGAAGCGGCGGCGGGGCGGCACACTGCTGCCCATCAACATGTCGAAGATGCGGTCGGCTTCGGCAGCATCTTCAATCGTGACCTGGAGCAGAGTCCGCTGGCCGGGATCCATGGTGGTATCCCAAAGCTGATCCGGGTTCATTTCGCCGAGACCTTTATAGCGCTGAACGACAACCTTCGATGGGTCATCGTACCTCTTGAGGGCGCGGGCGAGGATTTCGGCTTCCCCCAGGCCGGCTTCGGGATAGATGTACTCCATGTGCTTGCCGCTCTTGAGGCGGTAGATTGGCGGCTGGGCGATGTAGAGGTGGCCTTCGGCGATGAGAGGCTGCATGTGGCGGAAGAAGAAGGTCAGCAGCAAAGTGCGAATGTGGCTGCCATCGACATCGGCGTCGGTCATGACGATGACGCGGCCATAGCGCAGAGTCTCGACGGTGAAATCCTCGCCAATGCCTGTGCCAAGCGCGGAAATGAGCGCCTTGATTTCGTTGTTGTCGAGGATTTTGTCCATGCGGGCGCGTTCGGTGTTGAGAATCTTGCCGCGCAGGGGCAGGATGGCCTGGAAGTGGCGGTCGCGCCCCTGCTTGGCCGACCCACCGGCGCTGTCACCTTCGACAATGTAGATTTCGGCATTTTCGCCGCGCTGCGAGCAGTCGGCCAGCTTGCCGGGCAAGGTCGAACTATCGAGCAGGCTGGGGCCGCTGCGGACCAGATCGCGGGCTTTGCGGGCGGCTTCCCGCGCGCGCATACTGGTCATGCACTTATCGACAATTTTGCGGGCATCCCGCGGGTTGAGTTCGAGGAATTCGTTGAAGGCTTCGGTGACGGCCTGCGAGACCGCGCCCTGAACTTCCGGGTTAATCAGCTTGACTTTGGTCTGGCTTTCAAACGACGGCCCCGGATGCTTGACGCTGACAATGGCAGTAATGCCTTCGAGGGTGTCGCTGCCGGAGAAGTTAGGGTCTTTATCTTTGAGGAGACCAGCCTTGCGGGCGTAGCGATTGATGACGCCGGTAATGGCCGAGCGCAGACCGGTCAGGTGCGTGCCGCCGTCGGGCGTGTTGATGGTATTGGCAAAGGCCATCTCGGTGACATTGGCGGTATCGTTGTACTGGAAAGCGACTTCGACGCCGATGGTATAGGCGGGCTTTTCTTCCGGCACAATCTCGATGTCGCGTTCGACGTAGACTGGATCGTGCAGGACGCGGCGGTTGCGGTTCAGGTAGCGCACATAGGCGTAGAGTCCGCCCTCGAAATAGAAGGAGACTTCACGCGGGATCGGCTGCACCCGTTCGTCACGCAGGTTGATGGTGAGCCGGCGGGTAACAAAGGCCATTTCCCGAAAGCGTTGAAGCAGCGTCTCGTAGCTGAAGCTGTTGCGTTCCAACACGGTGAAGTCAGGGCGGAAGGTTTGCATCGTCCCGGTTCCTTCGCCATCCTTCATCTTGCGAACGCGCATCACATCGGTGGCCGGACGGCCAGCACGGTATTCCTGTTCCCAGACGTAACCATCACGAAACACGGTGGTCTTCATGGCGTCGGAAAGGGCGTTGACAGCAGAGACACCGACACCGTGCAAACCGCCGCTGACCTTATAGGCGCCGCTGCCGAACTTGCCACCCATGCCGATCTTGGTCATGACGCCTTCGACGGTGGGACGATTCGTATCCGGGTTGACACCGACGGGAATACCCCCGCCGTTGTCCTGCACGGAGACCACATTGTCATCGTGGAGCGTGACCGTGATGCGGTCGCAGCGGCCAGCCAGCGCCTCATCGACCGAGTTATCAACTACCTCGTAGACGAGGTGATGGAGCGCCTTGCTATCTGTGCCGCCGACATACATGCCGGGACGGGTGCGGACATGCTCCATGGGGTCAAGATAACGAACATCAGCATCAGTCTGCTGGCGGGGCGCAGCAGTCTCACGATCTGCCATAATAGCTCCTTACTCAGTAGTCAATTGGCATGTCTGTATGGGTACAGCGGGTGGTGATGCACTCGGAGGAATTCCTGATGCTCTTCATTAGAAGATTATACCACATCAGCGCCGCTGATACAACGGCAGAACGCACTAATCAGGACTCTTGTTCTATGAAATATCGTCGCCGGCAAACTTGACTCCGCCCTACCCCGGCTTTACAATGCGCCGTATGCCTCCGTAGCTCAGAGGACAGAGCAGCGGTCTTCTAAACCGTTGGTCGTGGGTTCGAATCCCTCCGGGGGCGCAGAACGATTGAAGGGCTGTGATGGGCAAGAAAACGCCCCGGTTGAACCGGGGCGTTTGCATTCGGAGGGGTCAGGAGACAATCTGCTCGTAGGCAGCCTGGGTTTCCGCCGATGGCTTCCTGTTCTCGCGCTTGAGGTCGCTGACCAACCGCTGGTAGTGGGCGGCGGCTTCACTGCGACGTCCGAGGCGGGCATAAAGCTGCATGACTTCGCGGTGGATGACTTCGCGGCTGTTATCTTCGGCCAGTGCCCGCTGGAACAGCGCCAGAGCGTGTTCGGGGCGGTCTTCCTTGAGGCGAATGTAGGCCATCTCCGAGAGGGCTTCGAGGTAGCCAGCGCGGAAATCCGCGCGGCGATCCTGAATCCACTGGTCGGTATGCCCTTGAAGGAACGGCCCCCGGTAGATATCGATGGCGCGCTGCCAGGCCGCCTGGCGCTTCTTGGCGTCGGCGGCGGTGCGGCCGTCCATCAGGGCCGTGACGAAATCCATGATGTCGTAATGCACGGCGAGGTCAGGATTAACGCGATAGTAGCCGCCATCATGCACCAGCACGTCCAAATCGAGCGCTTTGTGCAAGCGGCGCTTGGTAACATGGAAGACGTTGACGGCCTGATCCATTGCCAGTTCCGGCCAGAAGGCCTGGCAAATTTCGGAACGGGTGATGATAGGACGATCCAGGGCGAAGAAGAACAGCAGGCGCGGCAAATGCCCTTCCCAGGATTCGATGGCCGCGCCATTCATGATGACGGTTCCGGGGCCGAGCGCGAAAACTTCGAGCTTGTGCTTGCCGGTCGTCTCGGTGCCGTAGAAGTCCTGCTTGATGAGCAGGTCATCTTCCAGCAGGGCGGCGCGTTTCTGGGATATCATCGACACCCAGGAGAGGCGCGGAAGCGTCCGGCTGTTGATGACAAGCTTGACATTGTCCGGTAGACGACCGACGAGGCGCTCAATGAACAACTGAATATCGTCGGCGGAATCGCTGCGGTCATATTCGTCCAGGATCAGGTAGGTTGGTCTGTCGGCTACTTCCGACAAGTCCTGAACGAAGGTCTCCAGCAAAAGTTCCGGGTCGTGATAGGAATCCGGGTGTAAGATGTTGATATGGCGGCCAAAAGTGGGATGCTGCCCAGCCAGATCGTGAGTCATGCCGGTCAAGAAGGACTGCAAGTCGATGTCATCAGGGCCGAGTGAGTAATAATAGACCTGGGCGTCCGTGGATGCGATCAGTCTGGCGGTCAGCACGGAGCGATAGCGGCTGCGTGGATGGAGCAAGATGAGCTTCGCCTGCGCCGATTGGTCCACAAAAGCCTGAAAGGATCGGTCAACAAGGTTATTCAGATTCATGGTGTACCACATTCTTTCTCAACAGAAGCAACTCGGCGATTGTACCATAGCTTAATACAAATTGCTAATGCAGAAGTACCTGTCACTCAGTTTTGCTTACAAATCAGCGTATGAACGGGGGATCGCAGCGATAGCAGTCCTCTGAACACCTGGAAGGATCGTCAGGAAAGGCTCAGCATGTCCGATAGCACAGATCCCCGCCCTCCGCGTCCGCTGGGGGTGACACTCGCCATCTTCGCCAGCACAGTCCTGTTCAGCCTGTTCCCGCTGATTCAGGTGCTGCTGTTGTTCAATGTGCGGCAGCACTTCATCTCACAGAGCTTCGACCCGTCGTATGGAGACCCGATCATATCTGGCGCGGACGTATTGGGCGTTCCTGATACGCTGTTGACGTTTCAGGCGTTCATCGCCGTCATTTTTCTGGTGATCGCGGTGATGGCATGGCGCGGGCGTCCGCCGCAAATGCGCTTCGTCCTGATGGGCGCCGTGCTGTTCCTGACCGTCCTGCGCTTCATGCTGACGGTTTCGCCCAGCATCACACCGCCAGACCCGCAGGCAGGCTACAGTTCGCTGGATTCGATCCTGGGACTGCTCAATTCCACGCAGTTCGTGCTAAATCTGCTGGTCATGCTGTACGTCGTCTGGTATCTGAATCGCGGCCCGGCCAGGGCATTCTATCGCGGTTCCTATCTGACCCCGCCTGAGACTGCGACGCCCGAAGCCTGATCCAGCCTACAATTGGCGTTCGCGGTCGTCCATCTCCATCTGCACCAGTTCACGGCGCAGGGTTTTGCCGACGAGGGTCTTGGGCAGCTCGCGGATAAAGGCATAGCGGCGCGGGACCTCATAGGGGGCGAGGAATTTGGCGCAGTGATCGATCAGTTCCTGTTCAGTCACGGTGTGGTCAGGCTGCAAGACGATCCAGGCTTTGAGGGCTTCTTCGCCGTGGCGTTCGGGATGTGGAACCGCGGCCACGCCGACTTCCAGGACGGCGGGATGATCCTTCAGCACCTTCTCGACGTTGTTGGGGTAGACGTTGTAGCCGCCGATGAGCGCCATATCTTTCTTGCGATCCACGATGTAGAAGTAGCCATCCTCGTCCATGCGGCCGATGTCGCCGCTGTAGAGCCAGACCTTGCCGTCTTTCTCGCGAAGCATGTTGGCGGTTTCGGTCGGCATCCCGTGATAGCCAGACATGAGGTTCGGCCCGGTCATGACGATCTCGCCGATCTCGCCGAAGGGCAGATCGGTCACACCATCGTCGAGGCTGACGATACGAACATCCATATCCGGCAGCGGCATCCCCACTGATCCAACTTTGTTCTCGCCGAGGAGGGGGTTGGAGTGCGAACCAGCGGAGGTCTCGCTCATGCCGTAACCTTCATTGAGGCGGCGCGCGCCAGCCGCTTCAAACTGCCGCTTGGTGGCGGGTGGGAGCGGCGCGGCTCCGCTCTGCGAGATCTGGAATGAATCCATGCGGACTTCGCCGGATTTCACGCGCGGGTGATTCACAACGGCGTTGAACAGAGCCGGAACCCCCAGAAACACATTGGGGCGATAGACGTGAATGACATCGACCAGGTTATCGATGTCGCGCGGGTTGGCGATCAGCAGGATTTTCGAGCCGGAGGCCATGGCCTGGCTGAGCATCACGACCAGGCCATAGACATGAAACATGGGAATGGCTCCCAGATAGATCATGTCCTTACGAGCAAGCCGACCCCAGGGGCCTTCCTGAGTCTCCAGTACCGATGACCAGGCCTGAATCTGAAGCATGTTGGCGACGAGGGCGCGATGAGTCAGCACCGCGCCTTTGGAGACGCCAGTCGTGCCACCCGTGTATTGGAAGAGGGCGCGATCTTCCGGCATAACGGCGACGTTGGGTTTCTGGCCGCGATGTTGAGCCAGCACATCCTGGAACCAGACATCGCCATCAGCAAGCCGTTCGATGCGATGCCCATCTTTCTTCTCTTTGGCGAGGGTGAAGAGCAGCCGGGCGGCGGGCGGCAGGTATTCCTTGATGTTGGTGACGATCACCCGTTTGACTTTGGTGCCGGACTGGATCGACTTGATGGCGGCGTAGAAGAGACTGAGGGTGATGACGATTTCGGCGTCGCAGTCATTGATCTGGTACTGCATCCGGGGCGGCGGGTAAGTCGGATTGGTGGCGGCGACGACACCGCCCGCCTTGAGGATGGCGAAGTAGGCGACCGCGAAAGCAGCCGAGTTCGGCAGGATGACGGCGACTCGACCCCCCTTCTTCAGACCCATCGCGATCAGCCCGGCGGCCATCGCATCCGACTCGTCGTCGAGTTCCCGATAGGTCAGGATGCGGGATTGGCTGCCAAGCAGCGGCAGCTTGGCCGGGACGATCAAAGCGACGCGGTTGGGGTCTTGCCGCGCCGATTCGGTCAGGAACTGGTGTATGGGTTTGGGGGGGTAAGGCTCCAATGAAGTTGGGACACCAGTGTCGTAGTTTTTCGTCCACGGTCGGTCGAGATAAGTCGCCATCTTTTCGTCATAACCTCACATTATCTTCAGGAATTCAGTTCAACGGCCGCTTGCGTCAACACGATTTCATTCCGTTCGGCCACTTTACACCGAAATACGATTCGCTGCTCAGTCTCCTGCCACATCTCTGTCACCAGGGTTTCGCCGGGGAAGACGTGTCTGGCGAAACGCACTTTGATGCTCTTGAAACGCGCGGGATCGTTGCCGCAGAAGTGTTTGAGTACGGCCCGCCCAGCAAAACCAAAGGTACACAGGCCGTGCAGGATCGGGCGGTCGAAGCCGCCCAGAGCGGCCATCATCGGATCAGCGTGCAAAGGGTTAATGTCCCCTGACAGGCGGTAGAGAAGCGCCTGCTGCGGCAGGGTCTTTTGTTCGACTACTGCATCGGGCTGCCGATCTGGCGGAACGTTCACCTCACCAGACGGGCCGCGATCTCCTCCGAAGCCCCCTGCTCCACGAATGAACATAGACGACTCGTTCACGACCACGACCTCACCCTGCTCATCGCGGCAGACCGTTTCAGTGACGATCACCATGCCGCTGCCTTTGTCGTGAACCTGGGTGATGCGGGGATGACAGTGGATCGTGCCGCGCGGCTGTATCGGGCGGACGATCTGAAGGAACTGTTCGCCATGCACCAGCATCATGGGATTGAACTCGAAGTCGCCGATGCGACCGCCGACCAGGATATCGATCATCTTCGACGGGTACAGCACGGCAAAGGTCGGCAGGACTTTGAAGCCGCGCGTACTCAGTTCGTAGACAAACTGTAGCTCCTCCTGATCTACCCAATCCAGTGGAGCGCCGATGCCGAGGGCATACAGCACAGCGTCGCGCTCGGTATAGGTGTAGGTGAGCATGGGAAACTCGTGACCGATCAGTTGGTCGGCCTGGGATTTGGTGATGGACATGTTGTATTCTCCCCGAATCAAAACACCCGGCTGAGTTTCAGTGGTCAGCCGGGCGTTTCAGCGGATGAATTACTTGGCCGGTTTTTCTCGGTCAGCCATTTCCAATTGGACGAGTTCACGCCGCAGGGTCTTGCCCACGGCGGTCTTGGGCAGTTCGGAGATGAAGGCGAAGCGGGTAGGCACTTCATATCGGGCCAGCTTCGCGGTGCAGAATTCGACCAGTTCCTTCTCGGTGACGGTCATACCAGGACGCAGCACCACCCAGGCCTTGAGCGACTCCTGCCCCGCCTTGTCCTTATCGGGATGCGGCACCGCGGCCACACCCACTTCGAGGACGGCGGGATGGTCGCTGATGACCTTCTCGACGCCGGTTGGATAGACATTATAGCCGCCGATCAGGGCCATGTCCTTCTTGCGATCCACGATGTAGAAATACCCGTCCTCGTCCATACGGGCAATATCGCCTGTATAGATGAAGGATTTGCCGTCCTTCTGGCGCAGGACATTGGATGTCTCAGTTGGCATCCCATGATAGCCGGTCATGATCTGCGGGCCGGAGACGATCAGTTCGCCGACTTCGCCAATGGGCACTTCGGTCACGCCGTCATCCAGACTGACGATCCGCACATCCATGTCGGGCAGCGGCAGGCCAATCGAGCCAGTGCGGTTTTCGCCACGGAGCGGGTTGCAATGGCTGGCGGTGGGGATTTCGCTCATGCCGAAACCTTCAAGCAGAGTCCCACCGCTCAGGCGCTCGAACTCGGCTTTGGTCGAAGGCGGCAGCGGAGCCGATCCGCTGACGCAGGCGCGGATGGAGTGGAGGTCGATCTTGCCAGCCTTCACATCGGGATGGTTGTTGATGGCGTTATAGAGGGCGGGAACGGCGTGGAACAGGCTCGGCTTAAAGGTATTGACGACATCCAGGAGATCGGGAATATCGCGGGCGTTGGGGACGAGGG
>JAEUQZ010000133.1 GCA_016788965.1 Anaerolineae bacterium
CTATCTCCTCAAGATCAACCCTGATAACCCACTCCAATACGAGTGGAACGGCGCTTGGCGTGACATGACCGTCCGCGAAGAAGTCATTCGCTTTGGCGACAGCGCCGAAACCGTCACCATCCAGGTGCGTGAAACCCACCTCGGCCCCATCGTCAACGACAACCCTCTCGATGAAAACGGCCAACCTACTGGCTTCAACAATGAAGACCCCCTGGCCTTCAAATGGACGGCCACAGCCGAACCCGGAACCATCCTGGAAGCCGTGCTGCGCCTCAATGTCGCCTCCAATTGGGAAGAGTTCCGGGAAGCTGCCAGCCTCTGGGACTCGCCATCCCAAAACATGATTTACGCCGACGTAGACGGCAACATCGGCTACCAGACCCCCGGCCGCATTCCCATCCGTGCCGCCGGACACACCGGACTCCTCCCCATCGATGGCACGACCGACCAGTACGAATGGAAGGGCTACATCCCCTTCGACGACCTCCCCCGCATCCTGAACCCGGAGCGCGGCTACATCTCCACCGCGAATCAGGCTGTCGTCCCGCTCGAATACTACGAGCAGCTCCGCGACAAACTCGCCGACCAGTTCGGCGCCGACTCGAACTACGTCATCAGCTACGAGTGGTCCTACGGCTATCGCGGCCAGCGCATCAACGAACTGATCGAGTCCACTGGCCCCCACACCATCCAGACCATCCAGGCCATTCAGGGCGACGATAAGATCATCAGCGCCGAGGAACTTCGCCCCTACATCGAATCCCTCGACATGGGCGATTCCCGCTACAATGACCTCCGCGATTGGATGCTCGACTGGGATTATCAGATGCGGATAGATAGCCAGCAGGCCGGCCTCTATGCCTACTTCTGGCAGCAGTTGACCGCCAACACCTTTGACGATCAGATTGGCGATGCCGGAAACGCCGGTCAGGGCGATCAGATCATGTGGGCGATCAACCTGCTCGTCCAGTCACCCGACGATCCCTGGTGGGATGACTCGACCACCGGCGAACAGATCGAAACCCGCGATGACATTCTGGCGCGTTCATTCCGCCAGGCCGTCGATCAGATCACCGCTGAACGCGGCGAGAACCGCGAGAACTGGGCCTGGGGCAAATTCCACACCGCCACCTTCGTCAGCAATCCCCTCGGTCAAAGCGGCATCGACCTCATCGAAAGCATCGTCAACCGCGGCCCCTTCGAGACCGCTGGCGGCTCCGATATCGTCAACGCCACAGGCTGGTACTACCCGGACACGGGCTTCGCCGTCCGCTCGCTGCCCTCCATGCGGATGATTGTCGATCTCAGCGACATGGCGAACAGCCAATCCATCCACACCACCGGCCAGAGCGGTCATCCCTACAGTCCCCATTACGCCGACATGATCGACATGTGGCGCAACATCCAGTATCACCCCATGCTCTGGACACGCCAGCAGGTCGATACCGCCGCCGCCACCCGCTTGATCCTCGTGCCTGGCTTATAACGGCAGGCCTCATGAACCGTTCTCCGGCCTGACTTCATCTATCATGAACGAAGGCCGGAGAACATTCTCCAATAAGGCATCTCCCATCGTCATCCCGGTCGCATGTATGCCTGTGCCAGAAATCCCGAAGTCACCCGCATTGGCGCGTCTGGATCGGCATACGTCGCCTTGATGAAGGCTTCCAATGTCGCAGCGCCCCTCTCAATCTGTGCATCGCTCAGCCGCCACGTCTGTGACCACACCCGCCGCCGCAGACGATCCAGGAATACCGCAGGTGCAAGGTCATGTGCATAACGATGCTCCACCACTTCCGTGATGGCCTCCCAGCCCATTGCGGGCAGAAAGGTCTCGTTGTCTTCCCAGGCCACGCCCACATTCATCACATGGTCATCCGGGATCGTCGCTCTCCACACATCCCAAAGCTGTCGTGTGACCGCATCCTGCCGTGACCAGCAGTGAACCAGGCGCGCCCCTGGACGCAGAGTCCGCGCCAGTTCTGCAATGACCTGCTTCCATGTTGGAATCAGATGAAACACATGCACCGCCACCGCGCAGTCGAACTGACCAGCCGGAAGCGGCAGCGCGTCCGCGCTCGCCTGCGCCGTCACCACATGTGCGCTGCCCGGCTTGGATCGCAGCCGCCGCAGCATCGCTGAGGAAATGTCCACCCCTGCCAGGAGCCTGACTCTCTCGGCCAGCGGCAGCGCGATCCGTCCCGTTCCCACCCCGACTTCCAATACCCGGCTGGCCGAGTGCAGATTCCCAGTTTGGGCAATCACTTCCGCGATCTTGCCTTCTTCTCCCGCAGGAAAACCCCGCGTCTCGTCATAGAATTCGGCTGCCCGGTCGAATGAGACAGTCTCCGGCATTAGACTACCCCTCAATCGAACTTGCTATTCAACGTCGGCGCATTCCGGTTGACCACATCCTCGCCCAGTTTATCCACCAGTTGCTTTCGCAATTTCGGGGTCTCTTCCGCCCATTTGTCCTGGAGCTGCTCTTTGGAGGCGCGGCGGCTGTCCCCCGCCAGAGCGAGCATACCCTTCGCCACCGTTGGAGCCTGAACGATCAACCGCTGCACATCGCCGCTGCCACACGCTGGGCATGGCGGAATCGGGTCATCGAAACCGTGTCGTTCCTGGAACGGCTGCCCACACGCCTGACACCGGTAATCGTAAACTGGCATCATGCCCTGCTTTCTCATTCAATCTGCCCTGTGCAGGCATCACGAAATCATCTGGCAACCACTAGCATCGGACTTGGTTTTCCCCCTCTCCCAGCGGTACTCCGCGTTCGGGAGAGGGGCCAGGGGGTGAGGGCTGCATCTCTGCAACAGAGCACATTCAACCTTGTCCTAATTATAACAGCCCTTCTCAGGCTCCCGTGCGGCGTTCAGGCTGCGAAGGTAACTGATGCGCCTGCTCGACGATGCCGTATCGATGGCCTTCCAGAAAAACGACCAGCCGCAGATAACTGTACGGGTCTTCCGCCTGAAGCGCTTCAGCATCGATTGAACCGGCCACAATCCGTCCCAATATGACCAGTTCTTGTCCATAGGCCAGATGTTGATCCAGAACGCATTCCAGATGAGCGCGGCATTCTTCGATGCGGGGCGGCTTTACCTTTATCGCGGGGATGGGCGTCAGCCCCGCTGCCTCGACGGGACGGGGATGAGGCAGCTCATGGACTTTCCACGCCTGCTCCGCCAGTTCCGCGCCTGGAATGTTCACCACGAATTCTTTCCGTTCAAGGATGTTCCGCCCTGTCCAATGTCCCAGGTTACAGCCCAGCGCCAACAAAGGTGGCGAAAACGCCATCATCGATATCCACCTCTTGGGAGCCACATTGGATGTGCCATCGCTGTTCAGGCTTGTCACCAGCGTGATTTGACCCAGCAGCGGAGAAGGATGCCACGTTCGTTTGTCAGGCATGAATTCGACTTTTTCTTTCATGAAGCGCGCCTCCTGCGAGTCAACTTGCCGGTCCGCAGTTCAAGCATTCAAGAGACACCAAAGAGTTACCAAAATGTCACCCGTTCCGTCAAATTTTGTGCTACTCTATGAATACGCGCAGGAATCACACCCTGCCCGCTGCACCTTGACAACCTATCGCCCGCGATTATCGTAACCCTTTGTTGTTGCAAGAATCGCGCAGTTGCAACTGCAACATTTGCAACTTTTGCAACATTTCGGAACAGTCGCCGCCTTGCATGTAAGGAGTCTCGCACAAAATTGCAGTTCCGCATTTGCCGAAATTGCCGCAATTTCCGCAACAAAACGACTGCGCTGGCAAGATCGCGAAATGAGCGATCCGTGTCTTTTGTCCCTTCAGTGGACATGGTTTTTCGGCAGCCAGATCACTTTAGTGTCTGGCGGCGCATCTGCAACTTTTCGCCGATTTGCATTTGCGGTATTTGCAGCATTTTGCACGCTTGGCCGGGACCGGTGACACAAAACGGCGTGGGCGGCACTGACGGCACTGCCGCCATTTCCGCCACAAAACCGGGTCATCTTCTCGTAGGGATCAGTTCTGAGTGTCAGGATATGTCACAAAGTCGCGGTCTTGCGCCTGTTCCAACGCCATCATCTGGCACACAATTGCCATTTTGCAATTGCCGAAATTGCCGCCATTTGTGCCAATTTGTCCGTCCGGCACTGACGACAATGACGACATTTCCGACAATTCTCAGGATTCTCATATTCTCATTCTTATCACATTTCTCATCGCTGTCATGCTGTGCATTTCGTCTGGCTACAAGCTATAAGCTATCAGCTAAAAGCTAACCATAAGTTATCAACTATTAACATATTCACCCTTGCCTTGCGGTATTTTCCCCCGGCGATGTATAGTCTGCGCTCAACTTCCTGACCCCACCCAGCGAGGACTCGGATTCCATGACCCAGCAGAAACGCAAATTCGGCTTTGAAACCCGTATGCTCCACGCCGGGCACATCCCCGATCCGGTCACTGGAGCGCGGGCTGTCCCCATCTACCAGACCACCTCCTACGTCTTCGAGGACACCGACAAAGCCGCTCAGCTCTTCGAACTCAAACAGTACGGCAACATCTACACCCGCATCAACAACCCTACCAATGCTGCCTTCGAGGAGCGCATCGCCTCGCTGGAAAACGCGACCGGTGCGGTCGCCACGGCCAGCGGTATGGCCGCGCAGTTCGCCACCATGATGACTCTCCTTGAACCCGGTGACGAGATCGTCTCCTCGTCGCATCTCTACGGCGGGACGACCACCCAGTTCACCCATACCTTCAGGAAGCTCGGCCTGAAGACCCACTTCGTCGATCCCACCCACATCGACAACTGGGCCGCCGCGATCACTCCCAAGACCCGCGCCCTTTACGGTGAAACCATCGGCAACCCGCGCGGCAGCATCCTCGATATCGCCGCGCTCGCCGACCTTGCCCACGCCCACAAAATCCCTCTGATCGTGGACAGCACCTTCGCCACACCTTATCTCTGCCGCCCTATCGATTGGGGCGCGGACATCGTGGTGCATTCGGCCACCAAGTTCATCGGCGGCCACGGCAACTCCATCGCTGGCGTGGTCATCGATTCGGGGCGGTTCGATTTCAGCACCTTCCCAACCATCGCCGACCCAGACCCGGCCTACCACGAACTCCGCTTCTACGAGACCTTCGGGCATTACGGCTTCCTGATGAAAGTCCGCGCTGTCACCCTCCGGGATACGGGCGCAGCCCTTTCGCCCTTCAATGCTTTCCTGCTCATCCAGGGGTTGGAGACGCTTTCCGTCCGCATGGATCGGCACGTCCAGAATGCCCACGCCGTGGCCCGCTTCCTGCATGACCACCCGAAGGTCGCCTGGGTCGCCTATGCCGGGCTGCCGGACAGCCCCTACTACGACCTCGCCCAGAAATACACACCCAAAGGCCCCGGCGCGGTTTTCACCTTCGGCATCAAGGCCAGCAATCCACGTCTGGCGGGTAAGGAGTTCATCGAATCGCTGCACCTCTTCTCGCACCTCGCCAACGTCGGCGATGCCCGCAGCCTCGTCATCCACCCAGCCTCGACCACGCACCAGCAGCTTTCCGACGCTGAACTTCAGGCGGGGGGTGTGGACGCTGGGATGATTCGTCTGTCTATCGGTTTGGAAACCACTGAGGATTTATTATGGGATCTGGATCAAGCCTTGCAGTCGACGTCAGTATGAATACGATCCTGCCGGAAGAAGAGCGCCTGAAATATCAGGACCCCGGCACGATCCGTACCATCCTGAGTACGACCCGCACCATCGCCATCGTCGGCCTCTCGCCCAAAAGTGAGCGCCCCAGCTACTTCGTGGGATCGTACCTCAAGTATGAAGGCTACAGGATCATCCCGGTCAACCCGCGCGCTGCCGAGATTCTGGGCGAGAAGTGCTATCCTGACCTGCTCAGCATCCCTGAACCCGTCGATATGGTCGTGGCGTTCCGTCAGCCGGAGGAATGCCTGGAGATTGCCCAGCACGCCGTCCAGATCGGCGCGAAAACGCTCTGGCTCCAGCTTCGCGTCGTCAATCTGGAAGCCGCGCAGATTGCCCGCGATGCCGGCCTGAATGTCGTCATGGATCGCTGCGTCAAGATCGAACATGGCCGCTACAGCGGCTCGCTGCACTGGGTCGGCATGAACACCGAGATCATCAGCGCCCGCCGCGGCCAGCGTTACTTCTGAAGCGATCAGCATCCAGGGAAAGAGGGAAGGGGTGAGGGCAGCAGGGAATTCGTCTTCCCTAACCCCCAACCCCTGATCCCGGCTCTACGCACCACTGCGGCGCGGCATCTCCGGGTTGCCCGGATTGAAGTGCTTGAGGATGACCAGCGGCTCGGTGCTGCTGGCATTGGTGATCTGCACGCCCGCTTTGGCAGCGTCGCAGGTCACGAAGAACTCGTCCTCGGTCATCTCGCCGAAGCGGATCATCGACGGCGCCGAAATCGGGTGCTTACCGAAGCGGCCATACCCCTGCATCGTGATCGCGCCGTAGGCTCCCGCGTCCTTGATCGTCACGGTGCGGCCAGGGAACACGGTCAGTTCTTTGGCGCTGTAAAAGTCGCTGCCGTAGACGATCCAGTTCTCACGGTAGCCCGCCTCATGCATGGCTGCTGGGTTGCCTGCTGGGGTCGGTTCGGTGTAATGGTTGGCCTTGAAGTTGGGATCGATGTTGGCTTCCCAGTCGAGCATCGCCATCAGATAGTCGAGGTCGTGGTGCTTGTCGGGCGGGACATCCTTCACTACCAGCGACCAATCCACCACCTGGTAGTCCGCGATGAGCGACTGCCACATCGAGAACACATCGCTGGCCCGCTGCGGCTCATAGGTGCAGAACGTCCCCGGCGCGTGTAGAATGCCCGGCGCGACATCCCAGCCTGTGCCCGGTGTGAGCCGGTAGGCTTTGGAGAGCCGCAGGATGCCGTTATCGCCTTCGCTCCAGCGCTTCAGGCAGTCCACTACCTGGTCTTTGGTCGTCCCCGGCTCGAAGCCGAAGAATGTGTAAGGGAAGGTATCGTTGGCGAAGTTGTACTGCGGCGGGTAGTAGTAGGCTTCGGGCTTGCCCAGCTTGCCCACATTGGCGGCGAACTCGTCGCTCTGGTGCAGGTGATGGGGCAGGGGATACATGTTGTCGAAGAACTTGCTGTACATCACCCAGCCGCCGTACTTCTCGACGGCCTCGCGCCCCAGGATATCGACGGCCATCTCGGCCAGCGCATCCCGCAGCGTGACCTTGTTCCGGTCATCGACGTAGATGTAGCTGAGACCTTCATCCGGCGGTGTGCCGGGGCCGTTATCGGCGGCCGTCGTCGAAGCGAACCAGCGTTCATCGATGCCGCCGCGATGCGCCCCCAGCGCGTACAGGTCGGCAGGATGCAGTCGCAGCCGCCGCCCCGGTACGCAGAAGGAGCGCGGAACCCAGGTCGGCATCAGCCGGACGACCCCACCGCCGCTTTCGAGCGCCCGCGCCGCAAGCTGTTTGATCTGTTGGTCGGTCATAAGGACAAAACCTCTCAGTGGGGGGCGTGCGCTCGCACGCCCCCACAGGTCACTGGATTAGCTGCTGATCTCGCCGATGCGTTCGGCTTCGTTGAGGTTGTCGAGGGTGATGGTGATCGGCGTCAGGAAGTTGAGCTTCTCGGCCGGTTCCGTGCCGTTCCGCAGGAAGTCCACCGTGATCTGGAGCGCGGTACGCGCCTGACCGCCGGGGAACTGTTCGACGGTAGCCGTCAGTTCGCCATTCTGGATCGAAAGCAGGGCTTCCGGCAGGGCGTCGAAGCCGATGACCGCCACCTGCCCGACCAGATCGCGCGCCTTGAGGGCTTCCACCGCGCCGAGGGCCATGTCGTCGTTGGCTGCGTTGATGACATCCGGCGGGGTATCCTGAGCGGAAAGGCCGTTTTCGGTCACGGTCAGACCGTCATTGCGGTTGAAGTTGGCCGTCTGCTCGAAGATGATCTGGTAGGCAGCCGCGACCGGATCGATCACATTGTGCATACCGGCATTGCGGTCGATAGCAGGTGAAGCGCCGGGAGTGCCCTGGAGGTTGAAGATGCGAGCGCCATCAGGGAAGAGCGCCTTGATGAGTTCGCCCTGAGCCTCGCCACCCTTGACGTTATCCGCGCCGACGTGAGCGAGGATGTTGTTGGAGGTATCGCCAGCCACCTGACGGTCGATGGTCACGACGGGGATGCCCGCGTCGATGACTTCCTGCACCGCCGGAGCCAGACCATCCGAGGTGCGCGGCGAAATGATCACGCCGTCTACCTGTTCAGCGATCATCTGCTCCAGGTCAGCAATCTGCTTCTCGGTCTTGTCCTGGCCGTCGAGGACGATCAGTTCGATACCGCCGATCTTGGCGGCTTCATCCTGAGCCTGCTTGACCATGTGGACGAAGAAGGGGAAGTTCAGACCCGGAACTGAGAAGGCGATCCGCAGCGGTTGATCCTGACCCAGCACGGGCACTGCCGAGAGGGCCAGCATCATGAGGATAAGGAGACCGAGAGTCGTTTTCTTAAGCATCTCTATCAAACTCCTGTAATGGACTTGAACCACGGACTAAAGGTGGATGTACCCGTTGAAAGCATCCAGTTGGTCGCTGCACCTCCTTCTGATGGAATAGACATGTTCTACAACTCCAGTCGCGGGATGCTGCTGATAACCTCCCGCGCATCTCGGCCGACCCTAGTTTTGGGGTCGGCCGCGGGAATATGAAAACTAGGTGCGCCGTGCTTTGGTGAAGCGGTCGAAGAACACGGCGAAGATGATGACCAGACCAATGATGACCTGCTGGAGGTATGGATTGACGTTTAATTGGGTCAGGCCAGCGGTCAGCACATTTACCAGCAGCGAGCCGATCACCGTACCGACCACGCCGCCTTCACCGCCGAACAGACTTGTGCCGCCGATGACCACGGACGCGATCACGGTCAGTTCCAGGCCGACGCCTGCAATGGCTTCGGCAGAATTCAGGCGCGAAGACAGCATGAAGCCGCCGAACCCGGCCAACAGACCGACGATCATATACACGCTCAGGATCAGCAGGCCGGTGTTCAGCCCAGACAGCCGTGCCGCTTCGGTATTGCCACCTACGGCATAGATGTAACGTCCGTATTGGGTATAACGCAGCACGATGTAGGCGATGACCGCGACCCCCAGGAAAATGATGACTGGGATCGGCACAAGGTCGCTGATGCGGCCTTGTCCGAGAACTTTGAACGAATCGTCGAAGGCGCTGATTGGGCCGCCGTTGCCGACCAGCAGGGTCAAACCGCGAAAGATCGACATGCCGCCCAACGTGACGATGAATGGCGGCACTTTGAGCTTCACGATCAGTCCGCCCTGGATCAAGCCGCCGATCAATCCCACAAGGCAGGCGACTAGGATCGCGCCACCAACACCTACGCCGGAGGTTTCCCCGGCAGTTGTGTCCAGGAGTCCCGTGCCCCCTTTGTAGACCGCCGCTGCGATAATCCCGGCCAGCGCCAGCAGTGACCCGATGGACAGATCGATCCCGCCTGTCAGGATGACGAAGGTCATTCCAATCGCGACGAGTCCGGAAATCGAAGCCTGCCGCGCGATGTTGAAGAGGTTGAGCGGAGTCGGGAATGAATTCGGCTTGAGCAGCGAAAAGATCACCACCAGCAGAATCAGAAAGATGAAGGCTCCAAACCGCCCGATCAGGATGCGAACCTGCCGTTCGCGTGGCGCTGCCGCTTTGTTGGTCATCTTGCCCCCTAGCTTACCTTACCAGACTCCCACACTGTGTCACCGGTCATCAGCCGCATCGCGCGTTCAGGTGTCGCTTCGGCGCGGGTGAGGTCACCAACTATTTCGCCTTCGTGCATCACCAATACACGGTCGCTCATCGCCAGCACTTCCGGCAGTTCCGACGAAATCATTAACACCGCCACACCCTGGGCGGCCAACTTTCGCATCAGGCCGTGGACTTCTGCCTTCGCGCCCACATCGATGCCGCGCGTCGGTTCGTCCATGATGAGGATTTTGGGCTTGAGCGCCAGCCAGCGGGCGATCACGACTTTCTGCTGGTTGCCACCGCTCAGGTCGAGAACAGGCTGCTCATACCGCGCCAGGCGGATGCTCAGGTCTTTCACGTACTTCCCGACGATTTCACGCTGCATATTGCGTTGAATGAAACCAAACCGCGACAGTGACCCCATTGCTGCCATGCTGGCGTTCTCTTCCACGGACATCGCCAGGAACAGCGCCTGAAGCTTACGGTCTTCAGGAACCATCCCGATGCCGAGTCTGATGGCATCCCGTGGGCCATGTATCTGAACCTGCTGGCCGTCGATCCAGATGCTTCCGCTGTCACGGGGATCGACGCCGAAAACAGAGCGGGCCAGTTCGGTGCGTCCGGCGCCAACCAAACCCGCCAGGCCCACAATCTCACCGCGCCGCACCTGAAAACTGATATTGGATAAGACCTTCTTGTTCGGGTTCTCTACTGAACCCACGCGATTCAGATCGCGGACTTCCAGAACGACTGCGCCGCTGCTGCCTTCGCCGTGTCCAAAGTATTCGGAAATTCCTCGGCCTACCATCATGCGGATGATTTCTTCCGGGTTGGACTCTTTGGCCTGTACCGTGCCGACGTACTCTCCATCACGCAGCACGGTGATGCGGTCACAGACTTCAAAGACTTCTTCCATTCGGTGCGAGATGAAGATGATGCCCAATCCCTGCGCCTTCAGTTCACGCATGGTGGCGAAGAGGTGCTGCACCTCATTTTCCGTCAGCGCCGACGTTGGCTCGTCCATAATGATGACCCGCGCCTTGATGGAAAGCGCCTTCGCAATCTCGACCATCTGCCGCTCGGCTACGCTGAGGTTGCTGACGCGAGCGGTGGGAGAAAGATTGATACCCAGGTGGTCGGTGAGCTGTTGGGTTTGTTGATGGAGCTGCTGCCAGTTCACGAAGGAGAAGCGATTCGGCTCTCGCCCGATGAAGACATTCTCTGCCACGGTCAGATTCGGCATCAGGTTCAATTCCTGATAGATGATGGTGACTCCCAACATCTGGGCCTGATGCGGATTGCGGACATCGATTTCTTTGCCGTCCAGCATGATCTGGCCGGAGTCTTTCTTGTAGACGCCGGATAGAATCTTCATCAGAGTGGATTTTCCCGCGCCGTTTTCCCCCAGCAGGCCGAGAATTTCTCCCGGCATCACTTCAAGTTGAACATTGTTCAGCGCCTGCACGCCGGGGAACGATTTGCTGATCCCTTCCATCTTCAAAATGGGCTGCGAAGACATGGCTTGATCCCTTCTCGGTAGACCAGACGACTTTCAAGCCCGGTAAGGCGCACAACTTTCTCGCTCAATCAACCGCGTCGGCAGCACGATCCGGCGCGGTGGCAAATCCACCTGCCGAATGCGTTCCAGCAGTAGCTTGATGCTCAGACGGCCGATGTCTGCCACCGGCTGTGCGACGGTAGTGAGGTTGGGGTAGGTGATGGTCGCTTCAGGTATATCGTCGTAACCGACGATGGACAGATCTTCCGGTACACGCAGATTCAACCGATGCAGGTAGGCCGCCGCGCCGATTGCCATCTGGTCATTGGCTGCGAAGAGGGCCGTCAGTCCGAGATTTCGCTCAAGAAGCTGCTTCATGGCTG
>JAEUQZ010000134.1 GCA_016788965.1 Anaerolineae bacterium
GCAGCGAGAGGTGTTCGCTCTGGCCGTGGACATCCACCAGCAAATCGCCAATCGCCCGCAGCACATCCTGGCTGACGGTCACGCCGTTGACCCGCGCCGTCGAGCGTCCGTTGCTGCGAACCTCGCGCGTGATGGTGACGTAATCAGGGTCTTCGCCTTCCATCTCCTCGCGTTCCAGGATGGGCTGCACCAGCGCCCTGGTCGCCTTGTCGAGGGCGAAGCCACCTTCCACGACGGCTTTATCCGCTCCGGCGCGGACAAATCCGGCATCGGCCTTGCCGCCCAGGATCAATTCCACCGCGTCGATGATGATCGACTTGCCGGCGCCGGTCTCGCCCGTGATGACATTGAAGCCGGAGGCGAAGCTCAGTTCAAGCTTGTCGATGATGGCAAAGTTCTGGATACGCAGTTCTTCAAGCATGTTCGGAAATCCACTGGTGTGACGGAATCAGATCCGCATCTGGAAGCGGCTGTAGACCACAACCGCTGTCACGGCTACAAAAACGATCAGGGTCAGATCACTGAAAGCGACGCGCAGGGCCAGTTCGGGCGCGAACTCGCCGGTTCGCAGCCAGACGAACGCGACCGCGCCGATCAAGCCACCGACGACGGCCGCCCCGGCTGCGATCTGGCCGGAGTAGCGGCCGCGGCGACGCCCGGTCAGCCGCAGCGCCATCTCGCCAATCGCGCCGCCAACGGGCACGCCGATGAACAGCAGGAACAGCAGCGGGATATTCACCCAGGTCACGATCAAGGCACTGATGGCGGTCAGGCCGCCGCTGACCCCGGCGATGACGGCGTAATCGTTCTGCGAGGCCGAGAAGAAGCGGTCATCCTGCTGGCGGATGCACTGGCGGCAGCGGTAACCCACCGGGGTCAGCACGGCGCACTCGGCGCACATCAGGCGACCGCATTTATTGCAGCGCAGCGTGGTCTCCCGGTCGGGATGCACCGTGCAGTAGGTGAGCGTCTCAGTCGGGGTGGTCATGCCTTCCCTTCCGGCTTAGAACGAACCTGCTGGCGCGGTTCCAAGCGATCCAGCAGCGAGCGATAGAAGTAGTTGCGTTCGCGCAGCCGCACGAAACGGCAGACATGCTGCCCGGCCTGCACCCGCACCCGGTCGCCCGGCTGTACCACGCCCATGAGGACGCCATCGACGGTCAGGACGATTTCGGTGAGGTTTTCGACAGGCGCAGCGACTTCGACCGTCGAGCCTTCGGACAGCACAATCGGGCGATCCATGCTCAGGTGCGGCGCGACGGGCACAATCAGGATGTTCCGCAGTTCCGGCGGCAGGATCGGCCCGCCGCAGGCCAGCGCGTAAGCCGTCGATCCGGTGGCAGTGGCGATAATCAGGGCGTCGGCGTTGTAGGTCGTCGCCCAATCCTGATCGATATAGGTCTCCAGCCAGATCATCCGCGCGGTCGTGCCCCGGCTGATGACAATATCGTTGAGGGCATCGCCGGAAGCCACCACCCGGTCGCCGCGCAGCAGTGCCGCCTGGATCATCATGCGCTCTTCGATCCACCACTGGTCGCCGTTCAGGATGCGCCGCAGCGGGGCCTCCCAGCTATCCGGGCCGCTGATTTCGGTCAGGAAACCCAATTGCCCCATGTTGACGCCCAGCACAGGGACATCCTGCGCCGCGCAGACCCGCGCTGCCCGCAGCATCGCGCCGTCGCCGCCGATGGCGATCACCATGTTAGCCTCGGCGATTCGTTCGCGCACGGCGTCATCGTCCCAGCGGGTATAGACCCAGGTCAAGACGCCCTGCGTTTCCAGGAAGGCAGCGATGGATTCGGCTACCGGAGCCGACTGCGGACGCAAGGGGTGGGCCAACACACCCACCCGCTGGAATGATGCCGTCAAAACCGCGCTCCTGCACGTCTGCCCAGTTCACACTGCCGATTATAGTCGAACGGTGCAGCACAGGCTACCGATCATCACTGACCAGCATAGCACAGATGTTCTTTAGATTCAAAGTGTCGAGGTAGCCGTTTGGCGGCTGCGGATGGACAGTGAGGCTCGAAGCAGGAGGTTGCTATGTATCCAGGACGGGCAGGCGCACGCTGAAGCGCGTACCTTTGCCCTCGGCGCTTTCGGCGCTAATCTTGCCGCCATGCAGTTCGACGATCTCTTTCGCCAGGGTCAATCCCAGCACTGTGCCACTGACCACACCCTGGCTGGCGCTGGCGAAGGGCTGGAAGATCTGCGCCAGCATCTCTTCGGAGAGTCCCATGCCGTTATCCTGCACCTCAACGGCGGCCAGAGGGCGGCCGTTGCTGCTGGGATCGATCTTGACGCGGACATCGACCTGCCCGTTCTGAGGGGTATGGTTCATGGCGCTGGCAATGAGGTTGCCAAACACCTGCACGATGCGCTTGTGATCGACCAGCACTTTGATCGGGTCGTTCTCGACTTCGGCGGTGAGCTTGATCGAGCGGCGCTCGGCGCGGGGAAGATAATTCTTGACGGCTTCATTGGCGAGGTCTTGCAGCACGGCGTTTTCACGTTCGAGCAGCACCAACCCGCGTTCAAAGCGCCCGACATCGATCATCTCGTCGATGAGCTGCTGCATGAAGGCGGTCACGTCGTCCATGACTGCCAGATGCTCGTCGAGCTTTTCCGGCTGCTTCCTTAAGAGGTACAGCCGCGTCCGCAGATTGGCGAGCGGCGTGCGGAGTTCATGGGAGGCGTTGGAGACGAAGGCGGCCTTCTGCTCTTCCAGTTTGCGTTCCATGCTGCTGTCGCGGACGAGCAGCACAATCGAACCGTCACGCCCGTCGGATTCGAGCAGCGGCATCCCGACGATGGCCGTTTCCAGCCCCTTGCCGTCCTTCTGCTGGAAGGTGAACATGCCCTGCCAGACGCCGCCTTTGGCGATGGCCTGGGCGACCTGGCCGCGGACTTTGTTCAGGTCGCGGGCGAGGGGCAGCGCCGCATCGTCGCTCAAGGGCTGCTTCACCAGTTCGGTGGCTTCATAGCCGACCAGCCGGCTGAAGGCGCGGTTGACGTACTGGATCGTTTTCGCGTCCAGCAGGACGACGCCCTCGTTCATGCTCTGGAGGATGGTACGGCTCTGAGTGCGCTCTTCGGCCAGTTCGACGGCGCGACCTTTCAACTGCTGATCGAGGCGGGCGCTTTCCTTACGCAGCGTGTCGATCTGCTGCTGGCGGGCTTCCAAATCGCGGCGGATGACCAGCCAGAGCATCGCCAGTGCCACCAGCAAACCCAGCAGTCCCAGCCCGACCACGATGATGAGGCGGCGGCTGGTCTGTTCAAAGTTCTGCATCCAGGCCGTACTCTGTGAATTCACCGCCAGGAGGTTGAACTGGTCGTTCAGCAAGAAAGCTGCCCCCAGCCCCAGGATGACGAATAAGATCACCAGAGCGACGAAGAGCATCACCGGAACAGAATACGACCCGGCAAACACATCTTTCTTCTGAGCCGACTGCATAACTACGACCTCAAAACCACCGGACAGCAGGACTGTCAGTATAACGCACATCTGACCCCGACGAAAATTGACCGAAAGTCCGGGGGTACAAGATTCCTGGTGAGGATGAGTGCCGGATAAGTTTAACTGGCCCTTAACTCAGATGGTATCGGGACTTAACAATCTTAACACCGAGACATAACACCGTACCGCCTTTTAGTTAATACTCAGTGGATAGGATGAGCGCATGGAACGTTCAGACGTTCCGCCTTTCTGTCAGAACATTTCTGAGGAGACAAGCATGAAGAACCGGATCGTCGTATTGTTGGCCGTGCTGCTCCTGGCCGTCGTTCCCCTGATGAACGTCGCCGCCCAGGATCAGACCATCGTCGATATCGCCGCGGGCAACGCCGATTTCTCGACGCTGGTGTCGCTGGTGCAGGCCGCTGGCCTGGTCGAAACCCTCCAGGGTGAAGGCCCGTTCACCGTGTTCGCCCCGACCAATGATGCTTTTGCCGCCCTGCCGGAAGCAGTCGTCGCTTACCTGGCCGCCAACCCCGCCGAACTGACCCGCGTGCTGACCTACCATGTCATCCCCGGCAAGGTCATGGCCGCCGACGCGATGGGCATGATGGAACCGACCGAAGTCACCACCGTCGAAGGCAGCCCCTTCGTCGTGCAGGCCTCGGAAGCCGGTGTGAGCATTGACGGCGTGAACGTCACCGCCACCGACATCGAAGCCAGCAACGGCGTCATCCATGTCATCGATGGCGTGCTGCTGCCGCCCGTCACCCTGCCGGAGGCTGATCCGCTGGCGCTGACCGGTGATGTGGTCGCCGCTGGCAGCTCGACTGTCGGCCCGCTAACCCAGATCGCCATCAACGAGTTCATCAACGCCGGCTTCCTTGGCAGCATCACCAATGACATCATCGGCACGGGCGCCGGTTTCGAGCGCTTCTGCACCGGCAAACCTGAAGAACTGAGTGACATCTCCAATGCCAGCCGCCCGATCCGCCAGAGTGAAATCGACAACTGCGCTGCGCTGAACCCGCCGCGCACACCGGTCGAATTCTACGTCGGCATCGATGCCCTGACGGTCGCTGTCAGTGCCCAGAACACCTTCGTCCAGGACCTGAGCATCGCCCAGATTTCGGCCATCTACAGCGGCGCTGCGACCACCTGGGACCAGGTCGATCCCAGCTTCCCGGCTGAACCGATCGTAGTCTTCAGCCCCGGTTCGGACAGCGGCACCTTCGATTACTTCCTGGAAGTTACGTTGGAAGCCGATGTCGAGGATGGCGGTCTGGGCCTGGAAGCCGAAGCGGCCGAAGCAGCCATCGCGGATGTCGATGGCATTCAGTTCAGCGAAGACGACAATGTGCTGGTTCAGGGCGTGGCTGGCGATCCCTATGCCATTGCTTACTTCGGCTTTGCCTACTATCAGGAGAATCTGGAAACCTTGCGTGCTGTCTCCGTGAATGGCGTTGTTCCGACAGCCGAAACTGCTGAAGGTGGCACCTATCCGTTCGCCCGTCCACTGTTCATCTACAGTGACGCTGCCATCATCCAGGCTAAGCCGCAGGTGGCGGGTTTCATCAACTTCATGCTGACCAACGACGAAGCCTTCGTCGATCAGGTCGGTTACTTCCAGGTGAGCCAGCGCACCAACCGCCTGGCGAAGCTCCAGCTTGTGGCCGCCATGGGCAGCATGGGCATGTAGTTTCGTCTCCGCAGTTGCCTGCAAACAAGAGGGCATTCCAACGAATGCCCTCTTTTCTTTCCAGAAGCTTAAACCAAATTTAACATCCGTTCGGTAATAATTGTCATTCGTGGGTAAGACGACACATCAGAAGGAAGTGTATGACGACACAGGTACAGGTCGAAACGCGCGCCCGAACCAGCACGCTGGCGGCGCTCAAGCAGGATACGCAGGATGAGGTTCGCATCGAGCGGCGTCCGCGCCCGTTCGAGGATTTCATCCGCCTGCTGCTGCAATTCGCTGGGATTGTCTCGATCTTCACCACCATCGGCATTGTCATCGTACTGGGGAATGAAACCCTGTCGTTCATCCAGCAGCGCACGCCGGAAGGCGCGCCCGCAGTGACGCTGGATGAATTCCTGCTGACCACCGACTGGCAACCGGGTGGTTACAAGTTCGGCATCCTGCCGCTGCTCGAATCGACCTTGATGACCTCAATCATGGCGATCCTGGTAGCACTGCCGCTGGGACTGGGCGCAGCCATCTACCTGAGCGAATATGCCACACCGAAGGTGCGGGCTTCCCTCAAACCGATCCTGGAAATCCTGGCGGGTATCCCTACGGTGGTTTACGGCTACTTCGCCGTTACCTTCATGACCCCGGTGCTGCAAGGCCTGTTCGGTTCCAATGTCGTCCAGTTCTATAACACAGCTTCGGCAGGGCTGGTCATGGGCATCATGATCCTGCCGACGATTGCCTCGATGAGCGAAGATGCCCTCAGCGCCGTGCCGCGCAACCTGCGGGAAGCCTCCTACGGCATGGGCGCGACCCGTTTCGAGACCATTATCAAAGTGATCCTCCCGGCGGCGCTCTCCGGCATCCTGGCCGCAATGATCGTCGGGATTTCCCGTGCAGTGGGCGAAACGATGATCGTGGCGCTGGCGGCGGGCGCGGGACCGAACTGGTCGATGCCGCCGAATTTCTTCGTCGCGGCAGAGACCATCACCGGCCATATCGCCCGCATCAGCGGCGGCGACCTAAGCTACGGCACGATTGACTACAACAGTCTGTTTGCCCTCGGTCTGGCACTGTTCATCTTTACCATGCTTCTGAATATGCTGGGGCGCTACCTGACCAACCGCTTCCGCGAGGCGTACCAATAATGGCCGTACACGACACACCGAGCAGCGACTACGAAAAACTGCGTGATGAGACCGCCTTTCAGAAACGGCTGAAATCGCGGCACCGGCGCGGCAGCATCGGCCAGCGTTTCTTCCAGGGCGCGGTGATCTTCGGCCTGGTGGCGCTGCTGGTGCTGATGGGCAATGTCACCAACCGCATCTTCGGCCTGATCGCCATCCGCGATGCCGTCCCGCCGTCACAGCTATCCGACCGGCCTCTGGAAGAACTCAATGCCGCTGAACTGACCGACATCCTGGCCGCCAATCTTCAGGGCGGAGCGCGGACGTATATCCTCGACCAGTTGATCGGCCGCGACCGCTTCAACGCCAACCGTGAAGCTCCGCTGCGCGACCTCATCACCGGCGTGACTGTGCCGGAGGAATTCGCCGACAAGAAGCTCACCGACCTCACCCAGGACGAAGCCAAAGTGCTGGTTGCCCAGGTAGTAGAACCGGCCGCGCTGCTCGACTCGATCTATCAGGACGTGGTCGGACGCGAAGTGCTGGAAAGCTGGCCGCTGACCACATCCCTGTTCGACCGCGCCAGCATCGAAGCCAAAGTCATCAACACGCCCGAATGGGAAGGAGCGCAACTGGAATGGCGCTCGTGGCTTAACCCGACCTTCCTGTTGACACGCATGAACATCACCGCCATCGAGTCCGGCGTGCGGACGGCCCTGCTCGGCTCGCTTCTGGTGATCGCGCTCACAGTGGTGATTGCCTTCCCGCTGGGTGTCGGCACAGCCGTCTATCTTGAAGAGTATTCTAAGGGTGATAACTGGCTGGAACGCCTGATTGAAACCAACATCCGCAATCTGGCGGGCGTGCCGTCGATCATCTACGGGCTGTTGGGGTTGGCGATCTTCGTCCGCGCCCTGGAAGCCGTCACCCAGGGGCGCTCGGTCATCTCCGCCGCGCTGACGATGGCGCTGCTGATCCTGCCGATCATTATCATCAACGCCCAGGAAGCCCTCCGCGCCGTCCCGCCCAGCATCCGCGAGGCCAGCTTCGGGTTGGGCGCGACCCGCTGGCAGACCATCTGGAACCAGGTGCTTCCGGCGGCCATGCCCGGCATCCTGACCGGGACGATCCTGGGACTCTCCCGCGCCATCGGCGAAACCGCCCCGCTGATCGTTGTCGGCGCGGCGACCTTCATCGCCACCGACCCAACCGTCACCTCCAAGTTCACGGTCATCCCCATCCAGATTTACAACTGGGTGCGCGACCCGCGTGAAGGCTTCGGCGAGATCGCAGCGGCAGCCATCGTCCTGCTGTTGATCGTCCTGCTCATCTTCAACGCCGCCGCCATCATCCTGCGCCAGCGTTTCCGTAAGAATCTACAAGGATAGAAACGAACCCATGTCGAGCAACGGCAGCAGCGCCCACGCTATCGAAATCCACAACATGAAGGTCTTCTACGGCGATAAGCTGGCAGTGGATGGCGTCACCCTACCCATCCTGCGGAACAAGATCACCGCCTTCATCGGCCCGTCCGGCTGCGGTAAGAGTACCGTGCTGCGCGCGCTCAATCGGATGAACGACCTGATCCCCAGCGCGCGCGTGGAAGGGCAAATCCTGTTCAAGGGCAAAGACCTGTACGGCCCCAACGTCGATGCCGTCGAAGTCCGCCGCCGCATTGGGATGGTTTTCCAGAAGCCCAATCCCTTCCCCAAGAGCATCTATGACAATGTGGCCTATGGCCCGCGCCTGCTGGGAGTCAGCAAGAAGGGTGTGCTGGACGAAATCGTCGAAGCCAGTCTGAAGGGTGCTTTCCTGTGGGATGAGGTCAAGGGCGATCTGAAGAAATCCGGGCTGGCGCTTTCCGGCGGCCAGCAGCAGCGCCTGTGTATCGCCCGCACCATCGCCGTCGAGCCGGAAGTCATCCTGATGGATGAACCCTGCTCGGCGCTCGACCCCATCGCCACCCAGCGCATCGAAGAACTGATGCGCGAACTGGTCGCCAACTACACCATCGTCATCGTCACCCACAACATGCAGCAGGCCACCCGCGTCAGCGATTACACCGCCTTCTACAGCATCCACAAGCAGGAAACTGAGATGGGCAAAGAAAATCGCTGGGGTATCCTGGCCGAATACAACGAGACGGTCAAGCTCTTCGAGCAGCCGCAGAGCCAGGAAACCGCCGATTACATTTCGGGCCGCTTCGGCTAATCGAGGACACCATGAAGACATTGAAACTGCTCGACAGCGAACTGGTCTTCGGCGATAACGGCCCGTATACTCAGCAGCTCCTCAGCAACCAGTTGGGCAAGGTCGTGCGCTATACCCTCAAGCCGGGGCAGGAACTCGACGAAACCCACGCGCCGTTCATGCCGCGCTATTTCCTGGTGGTCAAGGGACAGGGCGTGTTCATCAGCGAGGATGGGAACGAGGCCACCTGCGGCCCGGACTCGCTGATCATCTTCGACCCGCGCGAGGAGAACTCGATCAAAGCTATCGATGAAGACCTGGTGGTGCTGGGCTTCCTCTTCTGGCCCACCGGGGGATAAAACCCGCGTCAGGCCGAGCCGTCATCCCGGATTACTGCCTCCCCACCTTCTAACCGGCCATCTGCCACAACGCTGAGAAGTTGAGCATAGGTTCTCTCGCCTTCTCAAAATTGGTTCTATCAACGCCGCATCCTCAACGGTAAACTGCGGACTTCGTTTGTCCCGGCCACATCCACTTCACCGAAAGGAACCCTCATGCCTCCACTGCGGATCGATGCCTGGTCGGATTTCGTCTGACCGTGGTGCTTTCTCGTCTCCTCCAGTCTGGAGAAGCTCAAGCACTCTCACGATGTCCAGGTCGTCTGGCGCGGCTATGAACTCCGCCCGCCCGGAGCGCCGCCCCTGCCCGACTTCTATATCGAGCGGATCAAGGCGGCCCGTCCCCAATTGGAGACCATCGCTCGCCAGCACTACGGCCTGACCATCGATTCTGGCCCGTTCGGCATCAGCAGCCGCCCCGCCCTGATCGGCTCCAAGTTCGCCGAATCGCAGGGCCTCGGCGATGCTTATCACGCCGCTGTCTTCCGCGCCTACTGGCAGCAAGCCATGTCCATCGAGGAGGAGGATACGCTGTTGGGGATCGCCGAGTCGGTCGGGCTGGATCGCGGCCGCTTCGCCGCGGCACTGACCGATCCAGCCTACGAAAACGCGCTGCTGGCCGACGTGGCCGAGGCCGCCGAGATCGGGTTGCAAGGCGTCCCCGCGCTGATCTTCGCTGGGCGCTTTCTGGTCAGCGGGGCGCAGCCCTACGACAAACTCGCCAGCATCGGCGACCAGATTCAGTCTCGTTTGGGTGGCTGATACTCACCCGGACTGGTTCAAACGCGGATCGCCCACGGCCACCTGCACTACCGCCGCCCAGGGCAGATAGTGGGTGTAGATCGTATCGGTGCGGATTTCCTGCCCCTGGGCATCCAGGATGCGCCGGGTGAAGGTCACATCAGCGCCTTCTTTCGACCAATCGATGTACAGTTCCTGGCCGGGACGCAGTTCCGGGTTGGCCTCGTAGATCGTCGCTTTGGCCGGGACAATGTCGCGGATGACCGGCCCTTCCAGGATCACCTGCCGCCCTGGATTGGTGCTGTAGAACCGGAATTGAATCGATTGATCCTGCGGAAAGACCGAGGCTTCCATCAGCAGATGGTAGGAGGTGTCGTTGATGAATTTGAAATCGGCCGTCGGTTGGAAGATAGCCGCGTCCAACCCCGGCGGGGTGTTGTTCAACTCGTAGAAGCCTACCCGGTAGCCGTGGGAGTTGCGCTCGGTGATCGGGTAGCCGCCCTTGAGCGCCGCCCGGAACAGCGTGGTACTCACCTGGCAGACCCCGCCACCCACGCCTTCGACCGTCCGTCCGCCGAAGATGATCTTGCCCTGGACGAAGCCGCTTTCCATGCTGATGTCGCCCAGATACGAGTTGAAGGAGAACTCCTCCCCCGGCGCGAGGATCAGCCCGTTGAAGCGTTCCAGCGACTCGATGATGTTCTGGACGCGGCTTTGGGTCGATCCGGTGTAGTAAGTAGTCGATTCGGCCACCATCTGGGTGATGCCCAGTTCGATGGCCGTCACCCCGCTGCTGTAGCGCGGCAAGGTATAGCGGAACGCCAGCGGAACCAGCCGATTCGCCGGGTTGAAGATCGTCTCGGCGACCCGCTGAAGCGTCGCGTCCACGTCCAGCTCGCGCCCATTGACGCTGTCTTTGATCATCTCCAACTGGCGGGTCTCTTCGTTGAAGTGAAAGCGGCCATCCTGCGGCAGGCTGATGAGGCCGGGAGCCAGACTTTCGAAGAACGACCGCAGCGGCTCCGTGTTGACGCTGACCGCGTAGCTCTGCGTGCCATCGGCGTTCGGAACCAGACTCAGCACCAACAGCGCCTGGATTTGATCCACGCTGGCCGTCCACGGGCCGAGCGCCCCGCCTTTCTGATCGTCCGTCACCAACGTGAATGGGCTGGCGAGCGCCGTGTTGATCTGCGCGGCAGCCGCCTCCGCATCCCGGATGAAGGGCAGCGATTCGTTCACCACCAGCATGATTTCCGCGCCGGTATCCAGCCGCAGCAGCGCCTCTTCCAGCCGCGCCAGCGTGCCGGGAATATCCAGCGCTCGCCCGTTCTGCGATGGCGTACTCAGCGCCAGCGTGCCGGAGATATCCAGCGTGGCGTTTACCGCCGGCCGGTCGAGTTCCGAGGCAATGTGACTCAGCCGTGTGACCGTCGCCTGCTGATCGTAGCGGATGATCGGCGCGACGCTGCGCCCGTTCAGCCAGGCGCTGGCCTGCGCCCCCAGATCGCTCATCGGGCTGCCGCTGTGCCCGATAGCGAAGGCTTCGGCCACCGTCGCGGTCGCGTCGAAGGTGATGCCCAGTTCGCCTGCCGATGACTGCCAGAACAGGTCTCCGTAGCGGAAGGTGAAGACCGCGTTTCGGTCATAGGTGAACGCTGCCTTCAGCGCCCCCTCGGCCTGCTCGCGGGTCATGCCTCCCAGGTTGACCCCGTAGGACGAGACACCCGGCATCACCTTGTCGGCGTACTGGAACTGGAAAGCCAGCACCAGCGCCACCAGCGTCATCACGAACAGCAAACCACCGCTGATCGCCAGGATCGGCAGCCGCACCAGCCAGGGGTTGATCGCGGCATCACGGCGGTAAGGCACATACGAGTCCTGCATGGGCGCTCAACCCTCGTTCACTGACCAGAAATGCCTATTGTACACCAGCCCAGCGTATGAGGTTGACGGGAGAATTGGGTGATTCAAGCAAAGAGGC
>JAEUQZ010000135.1 GCA_016788965.1 Anaerolineae bacterium
CACCAGCACCGCCCCGGCTTCAACCGCCGCCCAGGAGTCCGCGCCGGCCTGATTCCAGACGAAGGTACGGCGTCCAGCGGAAGGGTCAGCGTCGAAGACGCTCAGGTTGACTGGCGGCAGGTCGGGATGATCCGGGTCGGTCACGCGCACATCACGCACCGTGGAAACGCGCTCGACGCCCTCGACGCCGCGCAGCATCTCGGCGATGGCCGGATCGGTGTTGGGCGTGGCGCTGGTCAGCGTCAGCAGCGTCGGGGTGATGAAGATGTCGGCGCTGAGCGTCGTGCCCAGCCAATCGGAGACGGTGCTGCGGAAGCTGCCGATCATCACGCTGACGCCGACGATCACGCTCACAGCGATGGTCAGCGCGGCCACGGCAATCGAGGTGCGGCTCAGCGACCGGACGATGGCGCGGGGAGCCATCCGCCCCAGCACGCCGAAGATCCGTCCGGTGATCGGCGCGGCCAGCCGCATCAGCCCAATCAGGGCGATGGGTGTGAACAGGGCGCTGCCGACCACGATGCAGAACAGCGCCGCGAAGCTGACGAAGACGCTCTGTGTCGGCAGTTGCAGGATCACCAGCCCGATCCCGTTGGCGGCGACGGCCGCGGCGGTCATGGCCGGGATGAGCCGCTGGGCACGCTGCTCGTAATCCGAGCGGCGCAGCGTCCCCGCCGGGGGCGTGCGCGTGGCCTCATACGAGGGCAGCGCGGCAGCGATCAAGCTGGCGGCCAATCCGACGGCCGCGCCCTTCAGCAGCGTGATGAGCGGCACGGTGACGCTCTGCACATTGACGGTGAAGTACAGGTCGCTGACCGTCGCTGAGACCAATCCCACCGACGCCCGCCCGAAGATGATCCCCAGCGCCAATCCCAGCACCGTCCCGACCACGCCCAGCAGCAGCGCCTCGCCCAGGATCAGCAGGAAGATCTGCGGGCGGGTCGCGCCCAACGCCCGCAGGATGCCGATCATGCCGCGCCGCTGCACAACGCTGAAGGTGACGGTGTTGTAGATCAGGAAGACGCCGACCACCAGCGCCAGCAGACTCAAGGCCTGGAGGTTGAGTTCAAAGGCGGCCGTCATCTGGCTGATGGCGCCGTTTTCCTGCGCGGGCGTGGTCAGGGCCGCGCCCGGCGGCAGGATCGCCCGGATCGCGCCCAGGTCGTAGCCCTCCGGCAGGATCAGGTCGATGCGGCTGATGCGCCCTGGCGTGCCGATCACTTCCTGCGCGGTGGCGATGTCCGCCAGCAGCAGGCCGTCGAGCGCCTGGGCGCTGACCTGATCGGCGGGCTGGAGCAGGCCGATGATCCGCACCTCGGTGCGGCGGTCGCCGGTTTGCAGCGTGAGGTTATCCCCCGCGCGCAGGCCATAGCGCCCGGCCAGCGTCGCGCTCATCAGCACGGTGTTCGGCTCGGCGATGAAGGCGTTGACCGCCTCGAACGCATTGGTCTGCGGCCGGCCATAGGAGTCGCTGCCGCCCGCCTCCGTCCCGGATTGGACGGCCACGCCCGTCAGATAGCTGCGGAAGGGTGGCTCGGCAAACGGATCGATGCCCAGCAGTTGGAGCGGCTGATCGCCCACGTTGACGCCGCGCACGTAGGTTTCGATGACAGGGGCGCTCTGCCGCAGGCCGAGATCGAGGCGCACCTCGCGGTAGAGATCGGTGGGCAGCCCGCTGGGGCCGCCGATGATCTGGTGGGTGGCCTTGCCGCTGATGCTCTCCGCGCTGATCTGGAAGGCGCGGTTGGCCGAACTGTTGGCGATGTCGATGGCGATGACCATCGCCACCCCCAGCGCGATCCCGATGACGAACAGGATGCTTTGCAGCACGCGGCGGCTGATCGAGCGGCGGGCGAGGCGGAGGATGGCAGCGGACACAGCGGCTCCTGATGCTTCGTGAAAAGCGGCACAATCCCCGTCATCTTACGGGATTCGCCGCCGCCCTGTCCAGCAAGTCTCATGCGTTTCACAGGGTGCGCGGGGAACATGCTACAATGGGCTTGTCGGCTGTCAGTATACGGTCTGGATGAACCGCATGGATGACTCTTTAGACGCCCGATACCTCCAGATATTGATCGACTGCATCGAGGTATCTCGGTCGCACCGACCGAAGTTCGGGCAGGGTGGCAAGAAGGGGCTTTCACTCGACGAATTCCAATCGCTGTACCAGGCTGATCCATTCTACAATTGGCTGGGGCTGGATCACCCGCTGATGTATGCCGCGCACAAAGCCAGCAGCGGCATCACCTCCGTTTATCGTCAGATTGGGACCGGCTGCGAACTCCTGTTTCGCCAACTGCTTCAGGATCACCTGGGACTGACTCCCGAGCAGGCGCGATGGTCGCACACTGAAGTCACTCCCTTTGGGCAGACGCGCGAACTCAAGCTCGACGGACGGATCGAACTCAACGATGTCATCGATCCGCATCGCCGCCAGATCATTCAGACATGGATGCTTTCCGCAGCCCAGCGGTTGCAGGTGCAGCCCCGCATGGCTCAGGCGCTGCGCGGTGTCGTGATGGAAGTCCGGCAGGGCTATAAGAGTAAGGATTCCAAGCGGCAGAACGCCGATGTGGATAACGCAGCCGCCATCTTCAAGCACGGTTATCTGCCCGTCCTGGTCGTCTTTTCGACGCAGATCGATGCGGATGTGGTGCAGCGTTATCAGCGTGGCGATTGGCTGGTGCTTCTGGGCACAGTCGAGAACGACCCATACACGTCTACCTATGCCTTCGCCCGTGACATTCTTGGCTACGACCTCATGGCCTTCTTCCGGCGCAATCAGGATCGCTTGAAGACTCTGACCGAGGCACTTCTCCAAAGCCTGCTGCGAGCAGACCATGACGATTAAGCAGCGACCCGATCTCACCTTCAAGGACAACCTCAGCAAAGGCAGGCACGGCTGGCTGCGCCTGACTCCGGCCTATTCTGTGCGCCTCGTGGAGCGGATTCTCGACGAGCATCCCGCGCTTCAACGCATCCTCGATCCGTTCTCCGGCACAGGAACGACCGGATTGGTGACGGCGCAAAGAGGACTGGCCTGCGATCTGTTCGACATCAATCCGTTTCTGATCTGGCTGGCCGAGGTCAAGTGCGCCAACTACAACGCCCACTCTCTCAGCCGCGCCGAGATGGCCGCCTCCGAAATCATCGACCATGCCCGCCGCATTGAGGACGATGCCGAACTCTGGTTCCCACCCATCAGCCATATCGAACGCTGGTGGTCGCCCCACCGCCTGATCGTGCTGGCAAAGGTTTTCCGCGCCCTGAACGACCTGCTGCCCGCGCCCTGTCCTGAAAAAGATCTGCTGCTGATCGCTTTCTGCCGGCTCGTCATCCAGTGGTCGAACGCGGCTTTCAATCACCAGTCGATGTCCTTCAAGGGGGAATCCCGGCAGCCCTATCTGTTTGCCGATGACGAATTGATCTTCCAAATATTCGAGAGCGATGTGCGTGAAATCATCCAGGCGGCCCGCCTGGATGTACCCGGCGAGGCGCGGGTGTTCCTCCAGGACTCCCGCACCATCCCGGAGGATCTGGTAGGCGCGTATGATGCGGTCATCACTTCGCCACCGTATTCCAACCGCATGAGCTACATTCGTGAGCTGCGGCCGTACATGTACTGGTTGGGCTACCTCAAAGCGGCCAGGGACGCAGGCGAACTGGATTGGGAAGCCATCGGCGGAACCTGGGGGATTGCCACCAGCCGCCTGATGAACTGGGAACCGAACAACGGTCACAGCACTTTGCCGCGCCTGGAGCCGCTGCTCACCGAGATCGGCCAATCGAGTCCGGTACTCAGGCAGTACGTCCACAAGTATTTCAGCGATATGGCCGAGCATTTCGCCAGCATGTATCGCGCCCTCACGCCGGATGGGCGGCTGTTCTATGTGGTCGGGAACTCGAAGTTCTACGACACGCTCCTCCCCGTCGATGCCCTCTACGCCGACCTGATGCACCAGTCTGGTTTCGTGGACATCCACAGCGAGGTGATCCGCAAGCGCAGTTCCAAGAAGGAACTCGTCGAATTCCTTATCTCCGCCCGGAAGCCATTGGGGTGACACATCTCGTACTGCATGACTGCGAACGCACACAGTTTCACACGATTGGCGACATTGTCATCCTAATTGGCTCTCCTGCCTCATGATTCGAATCCCGAGGTTTCCATCATTGTACGCCAAACATTTATCCTATTCGAATCTGTCTTGTGTGCGTGCTTTGAGAGCATTAGTGTGGTAAGATTAATTAATGAAAAAGAAGATAAAAGAAACAGTAAAGTCAAACATGCAAAATACTGTGTGGATTTACTATCGTTTATTCCTCCTAGAACCGGGTAATTTCGGACACTTCCTGTCATTGCTCAATGATGTGGTTAGCCCAACAGTCGAGCAATACGCGCATGCTATCTCACACTTTCACTTCTTCCGGTACGCGGGAACATATGAAATGCATGTTGAAGGAGACAGGAACGTAACTAACCGGCTTTCTGACGTCAGTGATGACGACTTTGTAGAGTTTATTCGCTTACGAATCCAAGTTCAACCAGAAATAGCACAACAGGTACGAGACACACTCCTTTCACTGGCATCCAAATCAGCTGCGATAAGGGGTTGTGAAGAACCGTCAACACCTTACGATGCCATCAGAGACCTTGGTGGTAGATTTGGACGAGAAAGAACCCCGCTGGTCATGAATCTACTTGAAGCATCTGCGCGCCTAGCCCTCGATTACGCAAAAGAGAAAGAACCGTTTGATCCCAGCCCAAATAAACAGGGTGGTTCACGGGGCTTAGTACATCTCGTTTCCAATACATTACAGTATCAGATAACGATTCTCACAGATGCAAATGTTTGGTTTCAAGTGTGGGGACAGCCTATGGGTGGGGATTTTCCAGCCCGCACCCAACTATTATAATTCACTCTATTAACTCAAAAATGCCGGACCTTAATAACAGCGCGATTGGGATGAGCACAACCTCCGACAAAAGAGTGACCAAAATGTCACCCTAACCCGCTCGTTTTGTGCTATTGTGGGGATACGGAATGAGTAGGCGTGCGAGCGGCGGGGCAGAATGGCGTGACTGCCACAAAAATCCCTGACGGCACTGACGCCATTGCCGCCAACTCCGCCACAAAGACCAACCCTTGTGGTGAAAAACGATGTAAACAAAAAGGGCGCGGGGTGTTCCGCGCCCTTCGGGTTCGCTCAGCCGCGGGTGATGCGCTCCGCGCCGCCCAGGTAGGGCCGCAGCGCCTCCGGGATCAGCACGCTGCCATCGGCCTGCTGGTAATTCTCGAGGATGGCGATGATGACCCGTGGGGTCGCCAGCCCCGATCCGTTCAGGGTGTGGACGAACTGGGCCTTCTTCCCCTCAGCCGGGCGATATTTCAGGTTGGCCCGCCGCGCCTGGAACGCCTCGGTGTTGCTGCACGAGCTGACCTCCAGCCACTCCTGGCAGCCCGCCGACCAGACCTCGATGTCGTACTTCTTGGTGGCGCTGAAGCCCAGATCACCCGTGACGATCTCCAGCCGGCGGAAGGGCAGCTTGAGCGCCCGGCAGATGTCCGCGGCCGCCTCGGTCAGCGATTCGAGTTCGGCGTAGCTGGTCTCCGGCGTGGTGAACTTGTACATCTCCACCTTCTCGAACTGGTGGACGCGCTTGATCCCGCGCACATCCCGCCCGGCGCTGACCTTCTCCCGCCGGAAGCAGGGGGTATGGGCGACGTAGTAGAGCGGTAGCTGCGCCTCATCCAGGATTTCATCGCGGTGCAGGTTGGTGATGGCGACCTCGGCCGTCGGCAGCATGTAGATGTCCGCGTCGGGGTCGAAGTAGACATTCTCCCGGAACTTAGGGAACTGCCCCGCGCCATACATCATGGCTTCCTGGACGAAGTAGGGCACATACATCTCGACGAAGCCCTTCTGCCGGGCCATATCCAGGAAGAAGCTGATCAGCGCCCGCTGCAAACGCGCCCCCCAGCCCTTCAGCACATACGCCCGCGAGCCTGAGAGCTTGACCCCCCGCTCGAAGTCGATGATGTCCAGCGCCGGGCCGAGGTCCCAATGCGCCTTCGGCTCGAAGTCGAACTCCGGGATTTCTCCCTCGGCGGGCCAGGGTGTGTTCGATTCGTCGCTGTCGGCCACGGGAACGCTCTCGTGCGGCATATTCGGGACCCAGAGCATGTTTTCGTCAAGCTGGCCTTCAATGGCCTTGACCTCATCGGTCAGCGCCTCGACGCGCTCGCCCATGGCCTTGAGCGCGGCCATCATCTCGTCCATCGCCGCATTCACATCATCGCCGTGAACGGGCGCATTGATGCTGCTGCCGCCCTCCATGACCATCAGCGCCTCGTCGAACTCCCCGGCGCGGATGGCCGCGGCGATATGCCGGGCCATGGCCGCCCGCATCCCTTCCGACGTTTTCTTATCGCCCCGAACGCGCCCGACCTGCTTGTTGAGCTTGTTGCGGGCGGCCTGGAGCGTTTCGCTCTCGGTCAGGAGCGTCCGCCGCTGCCTGTCGAGCGTCAGGATGGCGTCGATGCGGGCCGAGGCCGCCGGGTCGTTCAGCTTGCCGATCTGTTCTTTCACCCAATCGGGCTTCTCGCGGATCAGGTTGATGTCGATCATGGTTGTTCTCCAGTCTTCGGTGACACCGCCGTTGAGCTGAGGCGGCGTCAGCGTTTGGTCTCTTTCTGCGGTTGGGTATCGTCATCGGGCAGCGGGCGGCTGAAATCCCGGTACAGACGCCGCGCCGCCGCGATCAGCCCGACGACGATCACAAGGACAATGAGCGTATCGAAGAATTCGCGCGTCAGCGGCATGGTCGGCTCGCTCCCTGCACAGTCCGATCAAACAAAAAACGCCTGCCCTGAACCGTCAGGAGAGGCGTTTGGTTCACCTCAACCGGTGGTGGGCGTGGAAAGCTAGGTATCGGAAGAACTAGAACTGGCGCGCGAGGCCGAGTCGTCCTGCCACAGCGGCAGCTTGAAGCTGAAGGTTGTGCCGACTCCCTCTTCGCTCTGGAACCAGATTCGTCCGTTCATGGCCTCGATCTCGTGTTTGCACAAATACAGGCTCAATCCGTAGCCGAACTCGCCGATGATCTGCGGCTGGCGGGCACGCTCGAAGGGCGCGAACACCCGCTCGAACTCTTTGGCGCGAATGCCGTAGCCCTCGTCGATGACATCGATTTGGACGGTTCCGGCCGCCGTCTGCGCCTGCGCCACGATCTGAATCGGCGTGGCTTTCATGCTGTACATGATAGCATTCCGCAGAATGTCGTGCAATACGTCGGTCAGGCGGTCGGATGAGGCGAAAATGTAGGCGCCTTCGGGCACAGTCGTCTTGATGCGCGAACGGTAATCCTGGGCTTCGGTTTCCGGGTCGAGCAAACGGGTTTCATCCAACCCTTCCAGCAAGTCCTCGATAAAATCGGCCAGATCGATCCGGCGGTATTCTTTCTGGATGGTTTCCAGCAGCGTGCCGGTGCGGATGCGTTCCAGCCGCTCGAAGAGCGCCATCAGCCGTTCCATGCGGTGCATGTGGGTGGTGATGAGCGTGACGAAGCCGCCGATCCGCCGGCTGAGCTGCTCGACGGTCTCGCCGGGGCGGGTGGCCTTGAGGCTCTGCTGGATGACTTTGGTATGCCCCTGGGTGCTGACGGCGGCGGAGGCGACTTCATCGCGGAAGCGGGCAATCAGATCGGTCAGCGCCGACCAATCCGGCATCTCGATGGTAATCAGGGTGAACTCTTCGCCGTTGGTTCCATAGATGACCGACGCCCAGCAGGGGATGTACTCCCCGGCACGGTAGATGCGGAAGCGCACCGGGCGGGCCGAATCGAGGGCGCGTTTGCGGGCGGCATCGGCGGTTTCCGAGGCGGCGGCATGGCTGCTGAAGAGTGCCGCAGCCGCCGTCCAGCCGTTGGCGCGGATCAGCTTGAGGTCGCCACCGAGCAGGGTTCGCGCCGCTAGATTCTCCTGCACCAGTTGGTCGGCCTGGTCGAAGATGAGGATGCCCTGTCCCAGGCCGTCAAGGATGGACTGCGCGGAGAGTTGTTTGTCAAAAGCCATCGTGTCTTGGACTCATCTGCATAGGTAGGCGGCGCTCAGTTTGATTGTACCGGAAATTGGCCGCGATGCGAACCGACCTATGGGCCAAGCGTCACCGCGCCGCCGATCACCCCGGCGATCCAGCCGACCACGCCGTCGGCCGTCTGCACCTGCCACCACCGCGCCCCATCCGCATCGACTGGCCCGGCCAGGATCACCACGTATTCGCCCGTGGCGAGGAAATTGCGGGCGAAGGGGAAGGCCATCCCCGGCCCGGTGCGGACGTTAAGCTGCGTGCTGTAGACGCGAAGCTGCGTGCCGGGCGGATACTCGCTGCCTTCGATGACCCCCTGCGGGATCAGCGCCGGGTCGATGCTGGCGGGTTCGCCGGGCGGCAGGCTGCCGCTCACCCAGTTGATGGCGCGGGTTCCGCCGACCTCGCTGGTGATATCGCGGATGCTGCCGTCGATGCGGGCGATGTACTGGCGGCCGTTGACCAGCATCAGCACGGCGGTTCCATCGGGACTCCACTCGACGCGCTGCGGGAAACCGTCGCCAATCGGCGCGGTGAGTGGCTGCCCGTTCATGGCGTAGATCGCCAGCGGGCCGGGGCCGCCCGGCGCGCCCAGGGCATAGACCGCCCCATTGCTGCTCTGGCGGGCAAAGCCCATCCACAGCCCGTTGGCGTCGGCCTCGTAGACCATCTCGGAGAAGCTGCCGTCGCGGTTGAGCCAGCCGACGTACAGGCGGCCATCTGGGGCGCGGCCGCTGACCAGGATGCGGCTGCCATCCAGCGACCAGGAGCCGTAATCGTAGCGATACACGGGCGGACGGTTATCGCGGGCGCGGTCGTTGTTGGTCACGGGCAGGACGATCAGGCCGCTGCGTCCCTCGTCCGGCAGGTTCAGGCAGACCAGCAGCGCATCGCTGCCCGGCGACCAGCTCAGGCTGATGCTCTCCCACAGGTTCGGATTCGTCCCGCCGTTGACGATGCCGCAGCCGGGGAAACCGAACGACGGACAGTCCACCAGCAGTTGAATCGGCGCCGATTGCCCCGGCTGGAAGAACCACACGCCATCATTGGCGAGCTTGCGCCCGGCCACGATGAAGGCCAGGAAGCGGCCATCCGGCGACCAGCGAGCGAAGCTGACGAAGGCGTTGTTGTCGTCGCGGGTCAGCGGGATGAACTGCGAGAACGGCGACATGTCCGGGCGGTAAGCTCCGGCTCCGTTCAACCCGGTCAGGTACATGTTCCCGGTGGTATCGGTGGTGACGTACAGGTTGGGATCGACCGGGTTGCGCTCGAACAGCACCGTGCTGGGCAGCAGACCGAAGCCGGTGGTCTCTCCCGCCGCGCTGATGGCGAAGGCGCGGGTTTCGACGCTGACCGAGCCGAAGCCAGCGGCGGGCGGTGGCGCGGCGGTGACGATGGGCGGCAGGGTGACGACCAGCGCTACCGTCGGCGGGACGGTCGGTTCGGACGTCGCCAGACCGAGCGGCGTCGTCTCGGCGGGGATCGGCGTGATGATGCCCAGATCGGGGACGCTGGTCGCTTCGGCGGTGATGAACGTCGGCGTGACATCCAGCGTGGGCGGCGGCAGTGTCGGAGCCAGCGCTACCTCGATGGGCGGTGTCGGCGAGGGCAGGACGGGCGCGGGCGTATTGAACGCCGCCAGTTCCGCCGGGGAGAGCGTCCGCGTCGGTGTCACGGTCGGGAACGGCGTGATCGTCGGCGTGAAGCTGGGCGTGGCCGTCGGACGATCCGTCGGCGTCGCGGTCGGCGTACTGGTGGCTGTCGCCGAGACCGTCGGCGTATTCGACGGCAGGATCGGCAGCGGAGTCGGCGACGGGATCGGCGTATTCGTCGCGGTCGGCAGCGGGGTGAAGGTCGCCGTCGGCGTGAAGCTGGGCGTCGCGCTGGGACGATCCGTCGCAGTGAGCGACGGCGTGACCGTTGGCGTGTGGGTCAGAGTCGCCGTGGGCGTCCGGCTGGCGGTGGCCGTGCCCGTTGCGGTGGGCGTCGGTGTCGGAGAAGCGGTCGGAGTCGCGGTCAGGCTGGGTGTGGCGGTTGTCGTGGCCGTCGCCGTCGGCGTGGCGGTGATGCTCGGCGTGACGGTGGCGGTAGCCGTCGGTGTCGGCGAGGGCGTGACCGTTTCGGTCGGCGTGGCGGTATCGACCTGCGCGACCAGCGTCGGGCGCGGCGTGTTGGTCGCCAGCCGAGTCGCCGTCGGCGTGCGTGTCGGCGCGAGCGTGGGCGTCACCTCCGGCACGGAGAGATTGCAGGCGGCCAGCAGCGCGGCCAGCAGGATGATGAGCGCGGCTCGAAACATCCACATGCCCCCAACGGTCGATTCATACGCTGCACCTGATTATAGACACAGCCGCCCACCCGCGCGATCAGCGGCTCACCTCCGTTTGGATGACGCTGGCGCGGTCGCTATAATCCCGTCCGATTGAGTCTGGTTCGTTCACCCGGAGTGCTAATGCGTCCACCGATCATCGCGCTCGACAAACTCGCCGCCCTGCCGCAGGTTTACCGCGTCGTCATCCCGGAACGCTACCGGGACATGATGGGGCACATGAATATTCGCTGGTATCTGGAACTGTACGACGAGGCCGGGGTCTATCTCTTCAACGAGATCGGCCTGACCGAGCAGCACTACCGCGATCACGGTTCCGGCGGCTTCGACCTCGAACACCACATCCACTACCTGAACGAAGTCCACATCGGCGACACGGTGACGGTCTCCGCCCGGCTGCTGAACCGCACGGCCAAGCGGCTGCACTATATGCTGTTCATGGTGAATGAGACGCGGGGTTTGCTGGCTTCGACCTTCGAGTGTGTCAACTCGTATGCCGATCTCAAGCTGCGGCGTACCGCGCCCTATCCCGACGCGGTTGCCCAGCAGATCGACGCGATGCTCACCCAGCATCTGGGGCTGGATTGGGCCGCGCCGACCTGCGGGGTGATGAGCGCCTGACCGGGGATCGATCCGGCGCTCGTTGGGGTTTAGCCGGTTTGACGCTTCAGCCAGGTCATACCTTCGGCGGGGTCGGTACAGACCATGATCCGCAGACCCTGCTCATAGTACGAATCGACGAATTCCTTCAGGTTCAGCCGCGCCATGATGCTCGGCGGCACGACCACCGACTGCCGCCTCCAGGCCGACACGCTGATCGCGTCGCACCGGCAGTTCCGCTTCGAGCCCTATCCGGGCCAGGCCGGCGGCTACATCGTCGATACCGTGCAGACGGTGTTCGATGCCTTCTTCGCCGAGGAGGACTTCGAGGCCTGCCTGATCCGCACCGTCAACCGCGGCGGCGATGCCGACACCACCGGCGCGATCGTCGGCC